>JBILRD010000003.1:0-21281 GCA_044372845.1 Saprospira sp.
CCGTGCAGCTGAAGCGATGACAATCTTTGCCGTAATTTGTGCAGCTATTTTCCCTTTGATTCACATGGGTAGAATTTGGATGGCATTCTTCGTTTTTCCTTATCCTAATACACGTGGGCCACTATGGGTTAACTTTAACTCTCCGCTACTTTGGGACGTGTTTGCAATCAGTACATATTTTACTGTATCTTTATTGTTCTGGTACACTGGACTAGTTCCTGACTTTGCTACGATTCGTGATAGAGCCAAAGGTTTCAGAAAGAAAATTTACAACTTCGTATCTTTTGGTTGGACTGGATCGGCTAAACACTGGCAACGCTGGGAATCGTTAGCATTAGTATTGGCTGGTTTGTCTACTCCTCTGGTACTTTCTGTTCACACTATCGTATCTTTTGACTTCGCAACTTCTGTAATTCCTGGTTGGCATACTACTATTTTTCCTCCGTACTTCGTAGCAGGTGCTATCTTTTCTGGTTTTGCGATGGTTCAGACACTAATGATATTAACTTCAATAGCTATTCCACAATTAAAGAACTACATTACACTTCAACATATTGAATCAATGAACAAGGTAATTGTTCTTACTGGTTCTATTGTAGGTGTAGCTTATTTAACAGAGCTGTTTATTGCTTGGTATTCTGGTTACATTTATGAGCAATTTGCTTTCTATAATCGTGCTTTGGGTCCTTATTGGTGGTCATATTTTGCGATGATGACTTGCAATGTAATTTCACCACAGTTTTTCTGGGTTAAAAGTTTTAGAAGAAATCTAGTTATCACATTCATCCTTTCAATAGTTGTAAACATTGGTATGTGGTTTGAAAGATTTGTAATTATTGTAACTTCACTACATAGAGATTTTATTCCTTCAAGCTGGTCTTATTACAGTCCTTCATGGGTAGAAGTAGCAGATTATATGTTTACTTTCGGACTTTTCGGTACTGCATATCTTATTTTCATGAGAGTTGCTCCTGTTGTTGCTATTGCTGAGGTGAAATCAATCCTTAAAACTTCAGGAGATCAGTATGTTAATGCTAATAAAAAGCATACTGAAGAACAAAAGGTAGAAGAAGTTCACTAAATATAACAATTGAATAAATTCGGGTAACCGTTAAAATAGTTTATAAATGAGAACATTAAATAAAAAAGTATTGTACGGCTTATATTTAGATGAAGAAATTCTTTTAGATGCAGTACGTGAAATTCGTGAAGATGGAAAAGAAATTTGGGACGTTTTTACCCCATTTCCAGTTCATGGATTGGACCCAGTTCTAGGCTTAAAAGAATCTAGAATACACATAGCTGGTTTTGTTTATGGACTGATAGGCACTCTTACAGCTTTTGGATTTATGACATTTGTTTTTACCAGAGACTGGCCTATCATTTTTGGTGGTAAACCATATTTTTCTGTTCCTTCCTTCATTCCTATTACTTTTGAATTTACAGTTTTAATGGCTGCTGTGGGTATGGTTGTTACATTTTACATGGTTTGTGGATTAGGACCAGGCGTAACAAATCCCTATTTAGATCCAAGAATAACAGATGATAGGTTTTGTATAGCATTTGATGTAACAGGTAAGTCTGAGGAGGAAATTGAAGAACTTAAAGGCTTATTAAGCAAAACAAATGCTGACGAAACTAATATTAAAGATATTTAATTAATCTACACTTCAATCAAAGGACATGAATCGTTCAAGATTTGCATATTTAATTTTATTTTCTGCATCTACATTTTTATTCCATTCTTGTAAATCGAGTGGTGATTATACTGGTACAGAATATATGCCCGATATGGCACACTCCATAGCTTACGAGGCAAATCAATCAACTTACTATTCTTTGAACCATTGGGGAACAAAAGAAGAATATGAAAAATTTGTACAACCTCGCAAACCAGTCGATGGTACAATAGCTTTTGGACGCTCTAAAAAAGAAATTTCTTCAAATAGCCCTTTAACTTACCCTAGATATTCTTTTGCTAACACTGAAGAGGAGAGAACAAAGGCTTCCGAAATGATTACGGAAAACCCTGTAAAAATATCAGATGCGGCAGATCTTGAAACTGTATTAGGTCAAGGTAAAGATCTATATGAAATTTATTGTAGCTCTTGTCACGGAAAAGCAGGTGACGGTAATGGTAAGTTGTATGAATTAGGAGTTTATCCAGCTGCACCTAAGAATTTCCTCTTAGACGAGATGATAGAATCTACAGATGGAAGATATTATCACGCAATTATGCATGGAAAAAATGTAATGCTTTCTCATGCTGACAAGATTTCTCATGATGAACGTTGGAAGGTAATCCATTATATTCGTTCTCTTCAGGCTGCCAAAGCTGGTGTAGAATTTACTGTGGATTTTGCAAACTCTAAAAAGGGTGGTAAACTAACTAAAGAAGAAAATAAAGAAGAGGTCAAAAAGAACGAGAAATCTGGTAAATAGGCTTTTCTTTAAATGAGTATTATTTTTAATTGATTTTTTAATAAGTAAGATATAAAAAAATGGGTGCTCACCATCATAACCAACAAATTCAGGACAATTCTCAATTTGTCTTTGACGGAAAATTAAAACTTTTCACTCTTAGTCTTCTAGTATTAGGTATTATAAGTCTTGCTTTGACATACTTAAATGGTAGTGAAAATGATTATATTCGTTTTTGGACTAATCTTCTTCAGAATGCTGTATTTTTTACAGGTATTTCTTTTGCATCATTATTCTTTATAGCCACACATACTGTAGCTTGGGGTGGATGGCAAACAATTTTCAAAAGAATTCCTGAAGCAATGATGATGTTCATGCCTATTGGTGCGCTTATTTTAGGAGTAATAGCATTAGCTGTGTATATGGATGCACCAGGTACGGATTTTCTATATTTGTGGAGTGATGAAACTGCTTTGAAAAATGACAAATTAGTTATACATAAGTCTGCATTTCTAAATCCAACAAATTATATTCTTACCATTGTTGTGATTTTACTTTGGACAGTATTTGCCTTGATGATTAGAAAGTTGTCACTTCAACAAGATGGAAATAGAGCTTTAAGAAAAGTAAACTATGAAAAAATACATATGTGGTCTGCTATTTTTCTTCCAATAGCTGGATTTACAAGTGCATATGCTATTTGGCAATGGGTTATGTCTGTTGATACCCATTGGTATAGCACGTTGTTTGCTTGGTATGCTACTGTTAGTGTATGGATAAGTGCTATTTGTATTATTTATCTTTTGATTTTATTTTTACAATCAAGAGGTCACCTTCAGTATTTTACAAAAGAACATACGCATGACTTAGGTAAATATGTTTTTGGATTTAGTGTATTCTGGACATATCTTTGGTTTTCTCAATTTATGTTGATATGGTATGCCAATAATGGTGAAGAAACACAATATTTCTTCCTTCGTTTCGAACAATTTCGTCCTATTTTCTTTATAAATATTATTATGAACTTTGTCATACCGTTTTTAACGTTAATGATGAATTCTTCTAAAAGAGCTAAAGGTACTTTAGGATTTATGGCAGTATTTGTTTTATTAGGTCACTGGGTGGATTATTTCCAAATGATCAAACCAGGTGTTTGGTACAACTGGGAACATGCGCAACATGCTAAACATGAAGAGGGACATGACCATCATGAACACGAGCATTCTGATAAAGCTAAGGAGCATTCAGATGTTTATAGAATGACTAATCAAGAAAGTAGTCCAAAAGCTGTTTTGACTAATTATAGTCCTGATAAAGATGTAAAGAATCATGATGAGCATGCTCATGAGGATCATACAACTGATTCAACGTCACATAGTAATGATAGTTCTCATACTGCAACTCATGCAACTCATGATAACCACGATGGTCATGATCATGCTAACCACGAACACGGTCATAACGAGCATGCTGAACACGAGCATGCACATGGACCAAGTTTTGTAATGGGTATCCATTTTCCAGGTTTACTAGAGTTTGGAACTATGTTAGGATTTCTTGGATTGTTTTTGTTTGTAACCTTTACATTCTTAGCCAAGGCTTCTTTGATGCCTAAAAATGATCCTTACATTGATGAAAGTAAAAATCATCATGTTTGGTATGATTTATAAATTAACTTTTAAAGAATATTATTTTAAACTTTAACTTTTAAATAAAATAACATGACCTTTCTTATTCTTATTATCCTTGTCCTTGCTGCAGTATTTTTTGTGCAAATTGGTAAGGCTCGTGAATTAGCCTCTGCCATCAGGGGAGAAAAGTCTGAGCAGTATGAAACCAATTCATTTAATGCTGCGATAGGAGTTATATTCATGGTGGGTTTCTTGGTTATTTGTATTGTATCCTTCATCTATTACATCCCTTATATTCTAGGATGGGGACCTAATACGGCTGCATCCGCCCACGGTCCTTCAGTTGATTACATGTTTAATATTACTTTGTTTTTCACCTCAATAGTGTTTTTTGCATGTCAGTTTTTATTGTTCTGGTTTGCATGGAAATACAGAGGCAGAAAAGGAGCTAGAGCAAAATATTGGTCTCATGATGAAAGACTGGAAATGATTTGGATGTTAATTCCTGCTGTTGTTATGACATTTCTAGTTGTAGGAGGTTTACAGGCATGGAATAAAGCTATGGCTGATGTATCTGATAAAGAAGTATCTGGCAAGGATTATATAGAAATTGAAGCAACAGGTATGCAGTTTGCATGGTTGTTGAGATATCCTGGTAGAGATAATAAACTTGGCACTAAACATTTTACAAAAATTACAGGAACAAATCCGTTAGGACAGGATTGGACAGACGAAAAGAATATTGATGATTTCCATCCAAGTGAAATAGTATTACCTGTAGGTAAAAAAGTACGCGTAAGAATTAACTCTAGAGATGTGTTACATAATTTCTATTTACCTCAGTTTAGAGTAAAAATGGATGCAGTTCCTGGTATGCCTACATATTTTGTATTTACACCAACTGTAACATCAGATTCTATGCGTACAAGATATAAATCTTATCCTCATTGGAATGTTCCTTCGAAATCTGATGAAACTAAGAAAAGATATGAAGTTTTCGAATATGAACTAGCTTGTGCTGAATTATGTGGTAGAGGTCACTATTCAATGCGTAGAGTTGTTAAAATAGTTACACAGGAGGAATTTGATAATTGGTTAGACGAGCAAGAAAAAACTAGTCACTATTTATCTAATGTTTACAACAAAGAATGAGATCCTGTTAAGACCAAAGCTGCTGAATTTGTAGCTATTCTTGAAGCTAAAGATAAAATTAAAGCTATACATAAATCTTTATCAGAGTTAGTTGCTAAGGCTGAAGGTCAAGAAAAAGAAAATTTAAGCTCGTCTTTAGCAAAAGTTAAATCTTATTTGAACATTGCAAGAAAAACTTTGGTTTTAAAAGAAGCGAGTAATGCTTTAGTTAATGCGGAATCTGTTGCGGCATCTTTATTGCCAAAATCTGATGAAAATGCAGAGGTTAAAGATTCGACAAATGCAAAAATATAATATTACATTTTTTGATAACTATATTGTTACATAACATATAATTACTTAAGTCAAGATGGCTGAAATAACAATCACAGAAAAAGAACAAAACATTCACGATCATTCAGGTCATGAACATGGTCATGGCGACCATGATCACCACGGAGATAAGTTTCAATCTTCATTTATTGATCGTTTTCTTTTTAGTTTAGATCACAAAACTATTTCTAAACAGTTTCTAATAACTGGTATGTTTTGGGCATTAGTAGGTTCTGCTATGTCTGTAATATTTAGGATACAGTTAGGGTTCCCTGATGCAGATATATCATGGTTACAACCTCTACTTGGTGGATGGATAGATATTGACCCAACAACAGGAAAGGGCACTTTAAATCCAGATTTCTATTATGCTTTAGTTACAATGCATGGTACGATTATCGTATTCTTTGTTTTAACTGCTGGTTTAAGTGGAACTTTCTCTAATCTTCTTATTCCATTACAAATTGGAGCTAGAGATATGGCATCTCCACTTTTAAACATGTTATCTTATTGGTTCTTCTTCCTTTCAGGTTTAGTGTTATTGATATCATTATTTCTAAACACTGGCCCTTTCTCTGGTGGATGGACTGGATATCCACCTCTTAGTGCATTACCTCAAGCTTCTGATGGATCTAAAGGTGGTATGACTTTATGGTTGATAAGTTTAGTTTTCTTTGTTGTTTCTGTACTTTTAGGTGGTATCAACTATATTACTACCGTTCTGAACATGAGAACTAAGGGTATGACTATGTTTAGAATGCCTTTGACAATTTGGGCATTTTTAATCACTGCAGTATTAGGACTTTTATCTTTCCCGGTAATTGCTTCAGGATTTTTCATGGTTCTTTTTGACAGAGCTTTGGGAACAAGTTTTTTCTTGGATGAGATTTATGTAGCAGGAGAGGCCCTAACAGAAAGGGTTGGCGGTAGCGCAATTTTATTCCAACACTTATTTTGGTTTTTGGGTCACCCAGAAGTTTACATCATTATCCTTCCTGCAATGGGAATAGTGTCTGAGGTACTATCTGTTCATGCTAGAAAACCAATATTTGGATATAAAGCAATGGTGTTTTCTATTTTAGCAATTGGAGTTTTATCATTCTTAGTTTGGGCACATCATATGTACATGACTGGTTTGAATCCATTCATATCAAATATATTTGTTTTGTTTACACTTATCATTGCAGTCCCTTCTGCGGTTAAAGTTTTTAACTGGATAGCAACAATATGGGGTGGCAATATGAGATTTAATTCTGCTTCATTGTTTGCTATTGGTTTTGTATCATTGTTTATATCAGGAGGTTTGACTGGATTATTCTTAGGAAATTCTGTAATTGATATTCAGCAGCATGATACGTATTTTGTAGTTGCACACTTTCATATTGTAATGGGTGTTGCTGCTTTCTTCGGTATGTTTTCCGGTATCTATCACTGGTTCCCGAGAATGTTTGGAAGATTTATGAATGAGACTTTGGGTCAAATACATTTCTGGGGAACAATGATTGGAGCTTATGCTGTTTTTGGTCCAATGCATTACCAAGGTATGGCTGGTGTACCAAGAAGATATTACAGTTTTGATACATTCCAGGCTTTTGATCAATTTGATACAATGAATCAAGTGATTACTATAGCTGCAATTGTTGTCTTTTTCCTACAAATTCTATTTGTTATAAATTTCTTCTACTCTATTTACAGAGGAAGAAAACAAACAGATATGAATCCATGGGAAGCAACAACTTTGGAATGGACTGCTCCTATCAAAGCAGGTCATGGAAATTGGGAAGGTGATATTCCTGAAGTTCACCGTTGGCCTTATGATTTAAGTCGTTATCCTGATAGAGAATATGTAATGCAGACTGAACCTCTAGCTGAAGGAGAAGTTGATGGTGGTGGTGGACATTAAAAATTTTAAATGTTTATATATAAAGTGAAGGTACAAAACTATAATATAGGAATCTTAGATAAAGTTAAAGACTATCAGTCTTTGATCAAATTAAGGTTGGCTTTATCAGTTGTATTTTCAGCTTGCACAGCCTATGTTTTAGGTTCTGATAATTTATCTTTCAGCGGTTTATTTTTTATTGGATTGGGTGGATTATTAGTAACAGCTTCATCTAATACTTTAAATCAGGTATTAGAAAAGGATACTGATAAGTTGATGAGTAGAACAAAGAATAGACCATTGGCAGCAGGTAGAATGGAAGTATCTGAAGCAGTTTTAATAGCAGGCTTAACAGGAACAATTGGGATCATTATTTTATCATTATTTAATCCGTTAAGTGCTGTTTTGGGAGCCTTGTCATTGGTTAGCTATGCTTTTATTTATACCCCAATGAAGAAGGTGTCACCTGCAGCAGTTTGGATAGGGGCTATACCTGGAGCATTACCTATGGCTATTGGTTGGATAGCAGCAAGTAATGATGGTACATTTTCGAATCAAGCTATATTTCTTTTTAGCTTACAGTTCTTGTGGCAATTTCCACATTTCTGGGCAATAGCATGGGTAGCTTATGATGATTATGCAAAAGCTGGTTTTTATTTGTTGCCAAGCAATCAGAAGGATGGAAGAAATAAATCAACAGCTCTACAAATTATATTTTATGTGATTTGTTTGATTTTATTGAGTTATGTGCCGTTCTATATTTTTGAAATATCTGGATTTTATGCATGTTCAATCATGATGTTTTCAGGGTTAGTTTTTTTATTTTATGCAATAAAATTGTATATAAATTCTGATAATAGATCTGCCAAAAAATTAATGTTTGCATCATTATTTTACCAATTGGTAGTATTTATCTCTTTAATGATTGATAAAATATAATTATGAACGTTGTCAATAACATTGTTACTAACAAAAGAATACACCCAAAGAAATTTGCTCTTTGGATGGCAATAGTTAGTATGATAATGTTTTTTTCAGCCTTTACCAGTGCTTACATCGTAAGAAAATCCGCAGGAAATTGGTTGTCGTTTCCATTACCTACAGAGTTTTACATAAGTACTATAGTAATTCTATTAAGCAGTTTATTTTTTTACTTTTCAAAAAAATATTATTTAGAATCAAATAATAAATTATTTAGAACATTCTTTTATTTAGGTTTTTCCCTAGGGTTTTTATTTATTCTATTTCAATACTTGGGTTGGAGAGCTCTTCATCTTATGGATATTGATATATCAACTAATCAGTCAAGTAGTTTCTTTTATTTAATTACTTATGCTCATATACTACATGTAGTTGGTGGGTTGGCTGCGTTAATACTTACTTTAATTGGAATTATAATAAATAGGTTTGATTACATTACTGAGAAGAGGACATTAAAACTTGAATTAGTATTTACTTATTGGCATTTTGTTGATATTCTATGGTTATATCTCCTAGTGTTTTTAATTATACAACAATAAATTTCATTCTTTAAATATTCTAATATTATTTTGAAAATGGCACAGGATACAGTTATTGAGAAAAACGAACACACACACAATCACGCTCATGAAGTTCCGGATAGTGAACTTTGGTATGGTGGTACGGAGCCGTTTCGTGCCAGTTATGGTAAGTTAATGATGTGGTATTTCTTGCTTTCAGATGCTTTTACTTTTGGAGGTTTTTTGATAGCGTATGGAGCTCTTCGTTTTAGTATGAATACTTGGCCTGTTCCGGATTTTGTTTTCCAAACGGCTCCATTTGGTATATCTCATGCTCCATTGATTTTTGTAACTTTTATGACTTTTGTACTAATTGTAAGCTCGGTAACAGTACTCAGAGCTGTACAAGAAGGTAAAAGAGAAAACAAAGGGGGAGTAATTAAGTGGTTGCTGATAACTGTTTTAGGAGGTGCTGTTTTCTTGGGTTGTCAGGCTTGGGAATGGACCAATTTGATTTCTACAGAGGGTATGACAGTATATACCAATCCATTTTCTGCTCATACAGAAAAGGGCAAATATCTGACATTTGAAGAATTAAAAAAAGAAGCTCAATCGAAAGGTTGGAAAGAAGGAAAAGTGGAAGGTTTTGAAGTTTCCTATTTTGTTGATAAAGAAGGTCAAAAGTATTTTGAAAAAAGAGATCATCATAATCATTTACCAAAGAAAATGGAAGTGGATGAAAAAACTCCTTACTTAATAACTTATAACCATGATTTTCACGATTATACACCAGGTGCCTACAAAACTTCTGATGGAGTTGTAAAAGCTGAACAGTACGGTCCCAAGTCATTTGGAACATTATTTTTCTTCATAACTGGATTTCACGGTTTTCACGTATTATCAGGAGTTGTATTTTTGCTAATAATAGCTGTACAATCATGGAATGGTACCTATGTAGCTCGCAAAAACGGTTATGAGATGGTCGAAAAAGTTGGTTTGTATTGGCACTTTGTAGATTTAGTCTGGGTTTTTGTATTCTTAGCTTTTTACCTGCTATAATTATTATTTTATCTTAATTTAAATATTTATCATGGGACATCATGTAACAACTGTAAAAGAGGATTTAGGCGTTGCAATAAAAGGTTTTATAATTTTATTAATAGTAACTTTTATTGAGGTTGGATTAGCCTTAGTTGGAAATGGACATATTATTGAAGGTTTCACACTGCCAAAAATATTATTCATGATACCAATTATGATAGCATTTAGTTTATATAAAGCATATTACATTGTAAGTATCTTTATGCATCTTGGTCATGAGACAAAAGGTATGGCAGCAAGTATTGTTTTACCAATGCTATTGTTTGTATGGGCAATTACTGCATTTTTATGGGAAGGATCCTCTTGGAATAATAATAGAAACTACGTTAAAAACAAAAATAAAGAGGGATTGAAATTAAACGATAAAGTTGATGGTAAAACTACATATTATGTACCTGTAGATAAATCGAACAACTGTATAAAGTTTAGTTAGTATCTAAAATGATAATTTAAAGCGTTCTAAGAAACTTAGAACGCTTTTTTGTTTTAATTAACTATAAGCTTTCAGTTTTAATTGAACAAAAAAAGAAATTTTAGGTTATTTTTGTATCAAATAATAGATCATGTCTAAACAAGTATTAAATCAAAATAATATCAGAAAAAAAATTATACTAATAGCTTCGTTATCGCTTCTGGTATTATTTCCAATTCTAGCATTGTATATGTCATCCTCTGGACTGAAAGCGTATAAAAGTTTAAAAGCAGAAATGAAAGTGTACAAAGATTCAATTAAAATTCCTGAAGTTAATTTTATTTCTTTAAAGAATTCAATTACCAACAATAGTTCTGGTATTGATAAAATTACAGTTTTATCTTTTTATGATAGTAATTATAAAGAATCTGATTTGATGTTTTCAGAAATGAAACGGATTCAAAAAGAGTTTTCAAAGAAAACCAAAAGAGTATATTTTAAGACTTATTTAATAAATTCAGACTCTTTGTCAATCGTTACTGCGTTGATAGATAAAGAAAAAATTGACACGACTAATTGGAATTTTTATACGGCCAATAAAGATGATATGAACAATTTTATAAATTCTTTAAAAGTTGATTTAAAAACCTGTAACAATCAATTAGTTTTGGCTGATAGAAAGGATATAATTGTTAATTATTATGAAGTTAAAAAATCTGAAGATGTAAATAGTTTGATGAAGCATGCTACTATTTTACTTCCAGCTAAAGAAGATAGAAGAAAAATTAAGTTTAAAAGAGAAAAGGATATTTATCAATAATTACAGTTTACACTATGAATCAACAAATTTCAAAAAAACAACAAGACAATTTAAACACTATAATTTCTGTAATTTCTATAGCTCTTCCATTGGTTGTAGTTATACTTTTTGGAGTTAAGATTGAATTAGATTTACCATTTAGCGTCCATATTTTGCCTATGGTAAATGCATTAATAAATGGATTGACATCTATGTTGCTTATAGCAGCATTATTAGCAGCCAAGCAAAAGAATATTAAAGTACATAAAACCTTGATTTACGTTTCTATGTCTTTATCTTTAGCTTTCCTTCTAATTTATGTCTTTTACCATATTGTGACTGATTCTACAAAATATGAGGGTAATATGGGTTTTATTTATTATCCACTATTGTTAAGCCATATAATTCTTGCTGCTGTTCAAGCGCCATTAGTTCTCTATGCTTTTATGTATGGTTTTACAGGTCAAATCGAAAGACATAAAAAACTTGTAAAAGTTAGTTATCCAGTTTGGTTATATGTTTGTGTGACTGGTGTTATTTGCTATTTGATGATTGCTCCGTATTATAAATAAATTTAGTCTCATGTTAAGGAAAATAGTTTTATTTCTAAGTATAATCTTTGTGTTAACTATCAGTATCGATAGAGTTACAGCACAATGTCCAATGTGTAGAATGTCAGCCGAGTCTGATTTGAAAAATGGCGGAACAAAAGCTAAAGGTTTGAATGCCGGAATAATGTACATGTTGGTTTTTCCTTATATTTTGATTGGAAGTGTTGGATTTATATGGTATAGAGAGAGAAAGAGAATTGCTGAAGAAGAGCAGACCTTAGAGTTAAGAACACTTCTAGAACCGCATGATTGGAAATAGTAATGTTTTAAAAATTATTTATTGTAAAAGGGGTTTCTGTTAATCAACAGAAACCCCTTTTTTTGTCGGGATGACAAGACTCGAACCTGCGACCTCACGCCCCCCAGACGTGTACTCTACCAACTGAGCTACATCCCGATATAAAGATCAAAATTAAAAAATTTATATAATTGACAAATTATGAACCACTGAAAAAATCTCTCATTCTGTCAAAGAAACCTTTTCTATCTTCTTTTGATTTTTGACCAGGGATGAAATTTTTAGACTCTCTTAATTTTTCTAAAGTTTTACGTTCTTCAGAAGATATGTCAGTTGGTACCCAAATGTTTACATGAATCAATTGATCTCCCTGACCGTATCCTTGAAGGGATGGTAGACCTTTACCTCTTAATCTGAAAATTTTACCACCTTGTGTTCCTGGTGGTATTGTAACCTTTACCTTACCTGTGAGCGTGGGTACTTCAACATTGATACCTAAGACTGCATCGGAAAAATTCAAATCTAATTCATAAAGTATATTATTGTTATCTCTTGCAAAGTATTCATGCTCTTTCTCTTGAATATTGATTAAAAGATTTCCAGCAGGGCCGCCATTTAACCCTGCATTTCCTTTTCCGCTCATGGATAGTTGTATACCTTCACTTACACCGCCAGGAATGTCAATTGAGATAGTCTCTTCACCATAAATTCTTCCTTCACCTTTACATGAATTACATTTGTTAGTAATTGTCTGACCACTTCCGTTACATGTAGGGCAAGCTGAAGTGGTTTGCATTTGACCAAGAAAGGTATTTTGTACCCTTCTTACATAACCACTTCCAGAGCAAGTGTTACATGTTTTTACAGAACCACTATCTTTAGCGCCTGAGCCGTTGCATGTGCCACAGTTTATATATTTCTTGACCTTTACTTTTTTATTGGCTCCAGTTGCAATTTCTTCAAGGGTAAGACTTACTTTGATTCTAAGATCAGAACCTGGCTGTCCACCACTTCTTCTACCGCCGCGGCTTCTATTTTGACCACCGAAGAAGTCAAATCCAGCGCCACCACCAAATATATCACTAAACTGAGAGAAAATATCCTCCATATTGAATCCACCGGCACCACCGCCTGCCGCACCGCTAACTCCAGCATGTCCATATCGGTCATAAAGTTGGCGCTTCTCGTCGTTAGAAAGTACCTCATAGGCTTCAGCAGCCTCTTTGAATTTTTCTTCAGCTGTTGGATTATCAGGATTTCTATCCGGATGATATTGTAAGGCTATTTTTCTGTAAGCCTTTTTAAGATCGTCTTTGGAAACATTTTTTGATACTTCCAAAATTTCATAATAATCGCGTTTCTGAGCCATTTTTTTTGTATTATAAACCTACTACAACTTTAGCGTATCGAATAATTTTATCTTTGAGGTAATAACCTTTTTCAATTGTTTCAATTACTTTACCTTTCATTTCCTCTGTTGGAGCTGGAACCTTCGTAAGTGCTTCATGTAAATCAGGATCAAAGGCCTGATGATCAGAATCCATAGCTTTTAAACCTTGTTGTTCAAGTGTTTTAAACAGTTTATCATGAATCAATTGTATTCCCTCAATAATGGAATCATTGTTCTCTGAATTAGGTTTAGTATGCTTTATTGCTCTTTCAAGATCATCCAAAGTAGGGAGTATATTTTTTATTGTATCTTGGGCGGCAAGTTTGATGAGATCTTCTCTTTCGCGAATACTTCTCTTTCGATAGTTATCAAATTCAGCATAAAGCCTAAGATACTTATCTTTCATTTCTCCAAGTTCGGCATTTACTTTTGATAATTCGTCAAGAGATTTTTCCTCTTTAAGATTCGTTTCAGAATCGTTTTCAAGTTTTTCTGAAGGTTCTACATTTTCAGTTGAAGCTGCATTTTCTATAGGTTCTGTTTGATCCGTCTTATTTTCCTCGGTATGCATATATATTACTTAATAAATGAATGTTTAATATTCTAGGCTTATTCAAATTATTTGCCAACAAGCTTTGTTTGACAAACTGTCAGCGTTGTCATAATTGAATGGCTCAATAAATTATTTTTTCAGACTTTTTGACAACAAAGCATTGATCTGGTTATAGTCTGCATTAACCGCTAGTATATTTCCTTTTGGATTAACTAATATAGTTGTTGGAATTTCTCTTATTTTATAGAGCCTTGCAACAGGGTCGTTGAATCTATTTAAAGTAGAACTATGGTAGGGCCAATTTAGACCATCTTTTTGTATAGCATCCAACCATCTATCTTTGTTGGATTCAATCCCAATACTTAGTATTACAAATTCATCAGCGTCTTTAAATTTTTTATTTTGATAATTATTAAATAATTCAACCAATTGTTTGTTTGCCTGTCTGCAAGGACCACACCAGCTTCCCCAGAAATCGATTAAAACCCATTTTCCTCTTAAATCAATCAAACTTAAGCTATCGCCATTCAATAATTGAATACTGAAATTCTCTGCAGCTGTTCCAGCACTAACCCCAGGTTGTTTGTACCAATTTATTCCTAAATAAGTTAAAAGGAATACAACGGAAATAATAATCAGTACCTTTTTGTTCATAATTTATTTTACTGTATGTACAGAATTATTTGCATCAATATTAGTAATAATTCCCAGACTAACTAAAGCATTTTTGGATGCTAATTGTTCAGTGCTTTTTTTGTTAAAATCTTCAGCTTCTGCAATTAGTTCATTGTCTATTAAAACAGCAATTTTAAATTTTTCTCTGTTATTCTTAGATCGAATTTGTTCCAGTAGTTCGTATTGAACAATTTTTTGATTTTTTTGACAATATTCCAAGAGAATACTTTTGTAATTGTTATTAGTATTTTCTAATTCATGAACATCTAAGTGATATTTTAAAATTCTCTTTATTATAAAACTTTTAGTTTTGGAATAACCTAAATCCAGGTAAACGGCGCCAACAAAAGCTTCAAAGGTATTTCCAAGCATGGATTGGCTTATATGGGAAGTTCCTCGTTCTCTTAGAAAAATATCTAAGCCCATATCAGATGAGATTTGGTTTAAAATTTTTCTGTTAACCATTTTAGATCTCATTTGAGTTAGGAAACCTTCATCCTGAGTAGGATATTTTTTAAAGAGGTATTCAGCCATAATCGCATCTAAGATGGCATCCCCCAAATATTCAAGCCTCTCATTATTCAATTGGTAAAAAAAAGAATCATTTTCTTTTTTTCTGGAATTTTGAGGAATGTTTAAGGATTTGTGAGTAAAAGCTCTATGATAGAAATGAAGATGTTCAGGACTATATCCTGTAATTTTAAATATTTGTCTGGCAAAATTTTTATCCCTTGAGAAATACAGATTAAATATCTTTCTTATCACAAATTATTGGGTTGTTCTCAATATGAATTTTAGCTATTGAATAATAATTTTTTCTATTAGTCAATATATTTTTTGAAGATTACTGCTGAGTTATGTCCCCCAAATCCGTAGTTGATGTTTAATGCAATATTTACATCAGTCTCTATCATTTTATTTGGAGTAATTTTGATATTTGGATCAATTTGAGGATCGAACTCGTTGAAATTGATAGTTGGTGGTATTTTACCCTCGACAATTGTTTTAACACAAACTATAGATTCAACAGCGCCAGCTGCACTAATCAAGTGACCAGTCATAGATTTTGTTGCACTCATGTGAACATTATAGATTGCATCACCCATAGCCGTTTTGATTGCATTTGTTTCTGCGATATCCCCTAAATCTGTTGATGTGCTATGTGGGTTAATATAATCAATATTCTCAGGTTTTAAGTTGGCATCTTTCAGTACTAAACTAATTAGTTCAATAACACCTGTTCCATCAGGATTTGGAGCCGTGATATGATAAGCATCGGCATTTTGAGCTACACCAATGACTTCGGCATAAATTTTTGCGCCGCGAGCCTTTGCATGTTCAAGTTCTTCTAGCACAAGACAACCGGCACCTTCACCAATAACAAAACCATCACGATCTTTATCAAATGGGCGAGAGGCAGCAGTTGGATCTTCATTTCTTGTTGAAAGTGCTTTTAGGGCATTAAAGGCACCAACGCCAACTTCGGTAATAGCAGCTTCCGCACCACCTACAACCATCACATCCGCTCTGCCTAATTTGATTTGATCATATCCAAGGCCAATGCAATGAGTTGAAGAAGCACAGGCAGTAACGATAGCGGCACTTGGTCCTGTAAATCCATTTCGAATGGAGATATTTCCGGCTGATGCATCCACAATCATTTTAGGAACTAAAAAAGGAGTAAAACGAGGTGTGCCGTCACCTTTTGCAAATTCAATAACTTCGCTCTGAAGTGTTTCAATTCCCCCAATACCAGATGCCCAGAAAACACCTATTCTTTTTTTATTTTCAATTTGAGATAATCCAGCATCTGCAATAGCTTCATCTGTTGCTACCAATGAGTATTGCATTACAGGATCTAATCTGCGAACTTCCTTTCGGCCTAGTATTTCTCCGGCGTCAAAGTTTTTTACTTCACAAGCAAAATGAGTTTTAAATTTTTCGGCATTAAAGTGAGTGATTGGTCCGGCACCACTTACCCCATTTAACAGGTTGTTCCAAAAATCATTTAAATTATTGCCAATGGGCGTCAAGGCACCAAGACCAGTTACTACGATACGTCTGTTACTCATTTTTGAATTATTAAATGATTTAATAAAAATCTAATAAAAGAAGTGGATGGATAAAAAAACGATAGCGTCGGAGAAGCTTGTATCTCGCCCCGACGCTTTTGTTTTTATCGAAAATTCCTCTTTAGAAATCTATGGAAGAACTACGAATTTGCTTCTAGGAAAGAGATAGCATCACCTACAGTCTGAATTTCTTCAGCTTTCTCATCAGGAATAGAAAGATCAAATTCACGTTCAAATTCCATAATAAGCTCTACTAAATCAATAGAGTCAGCGCCTAAGTCTTTTTTAAAGTTAGCACCTGGTGTGATTTCAGATTCGTCAATAACCAATTTGTCAGCAATAATTTTGGTTACACGTTCTTGGATGCTTGCCATAAGTTTTGATTTTTATTTTTTACGAATAAACTTTTACAGTTAAAAGAAAATTTGAAGTACAAAGATGAATATTTGGATTTTCAAAACCAAAGATTTTTATCGTTTTTTGATAAGACTTAACTTATTATAAAGAATGATGATTTAATTAGAAAGAAAAATATCATTATAAAATCTAATAACTGATTCAAAATGATCATTCTTTATCCTTTACTTTTTGACCTATAAAACCAAAGACTCCACCAGAAATACCACCGGCTATGTGCGCGTATTCTGAAACGTTATTATCCCCAAGACTATTCATTACTTCTTTTCCAATGAAGAAAATCACAACTAAAATAAAAGTAAGTGGAATAGTCCCATCGCGAGCATCAGCAAAAGATACCAGTACAATAAACATAAAAACCAGGCCACTTGCACCTAAAAGACTGGAATCAAAAATGAGTAATTGAAAAAAAGCAGTTACTACAGCTGTTGTAATCATAATGCCTAAAATATTTTTACTGCCGTATTTTTCCTCCATAATAGGGGCTATCAATAAAAATATAGACATGTTTCCAACAATATGTTCAGTATTGGCATGGCCCATGGTATAAGAAAAAATTCGAATGTAATTTCTCCAATCATACCACTCCCAATTTTTTAGTACAAAAAACTGACCAATGAGACCATTAGGATTTTCGCTGACATCTCCACCGAATATATAGTTCAAAATATAAACAGTAGTACATAACAGAGAAAATGTTAGAACAACAGGGGCGTTATATCGAATTTTTATAAAGTTCATTTTTAATAATTTTTAAGTTAAATTAGTCTAAAAAGACTGATGTTTCAAGTGTATCAGGACATTTTTCTAATAACTGGGAGATCGTTAGTTCTAAAACTGGGTGAATAAAACCAGGATTAATTTCATTCAATGGAACCAGTATAAAATTTCTAAGGTGTAAATAGGGATGAGGAATAATTAAATTCTCATGATGAATGATTTGTTTGTCATAAAAAAGGATATCCAAGTCTATTGTTCTTTGATCCCAGATTTTAACTCTTGTTCTGCCTAATTTTTTCTCAATACTTAGGCAGTTTTCCAGAAGATATTTTGGAGAGAGTTTAGTTTCAATTTTTATTATTTGATTTAAAAATTTAGGTTGATTAGTATTTCCCCAGGCTGAAGTTTCATAAATTTTAGATTCATGGAGGATGTTTCCTATATTTGATTGAATGTAATTTCTTGCTTCTTGTAGAAACATGATTCTATCGCCCATATTCGAGCCCAATGAAATATATGCAACTGCTGTATTCGACATGTTACAAAAATTTCAAAACATCTAAAATATTATTGTGGATGGGTTTAATATCTATAAAACCAACCAAATCTATCCATTTTGCAATTTCTATTCCTTCTTCTTTTTGAGGTGTTAAGTTGAAGTCTGTTGTTTCCATAAAATACCAATAACTTTTTTTTAGAACACGTTGGTTTTTAAGTTCATCAAAATAGGTATGGTAAGTTTCTTTCAAATATTCAAGAATGATTAAATCTTTAATGCCAGTCTCTTCTTGAACCTCTCTGATAGCAGCTTCTTCTAAGCTTTCATTTTTTTCAATTTTACCTTTTGGTAGATCCCAAAATCCGTTTCTGAATATGCCCAGAATATCTCTTTCTCCATTTATGACAACAGCTCCAGCTGCTTCAATTATTTTGTAGAAGGAAAAAAAGTCCCCCTTAAGTTTTTCGTAATCAGAGCTATATATGAAAAGGCCTTTTGAATTGAATTCTTGTTTTTCGATAGATTCAATATAATTCAAAATATCCTGTTTATTTTCACTATATTCAATTGTTTCAAGTTCAAATTTTAGATTATCTTCAATTTTTGAACTTAGAATGATTGGCTTATCACCGATGTAAATTTTTATCATATAGTGTTGAAATATTTTTCCAAAAATAACATTCTGTCATTAGATATTAAAACTTAAAGTTGTTCCTTTTATCCCATACATGAAAGAAATAGAAAATAGATTACAAGATCGGTTAAATTTCCTTAAAGAAATAGGGTCTTACAGATCTTTAAAAAGAAATGGGGGTTTGGTTGATTTCAGCTCAAATGACTATCTGGGATTTACCAAAAATTCAGAATTAAAATACAGGATTGATGAGCGATATCGATTTGTAAATCAGACTGGTGCTAGTGGATCTAGATTGTTGAGCGGGCATCATTTTCTGTTTGAAGAGGCTGAATCTTTATTAAATCAATATTTTGTGTCTGAGTCGTCGTTGATCTTCAACTCTGGATATGATGCCAATTTAAGCTTACTAAGATCCGTACCACAAAAAGGAGATTTAGTTGTTTTTGACCAATTGGTACATGCAAGCATACATGACGGTATAAGGTCTGGAAAAGCAGATTATAAGTCATTTAAACACAACGACCTTGATAATCTTGAAAGTATTTTAGAGGCCGGTAGGGTTCAATTCGGACAGATTTTTGTTGTGATAGAGTCACTATATTCCATGGATGGTGATCTTGCACCGATAGCAGAAATTGCAGGTTTGTGTGAGCGATATTCTGCTGCATTAGTTGTAGATGAGGCTCATGCCACAGGAGTTTTTTGCACTGGTGGCCTAGTTAATTTTCTTAGATTAGAGAAAAAAGTATTTGCAAGGGTACATACATTTGGCAAAAGTATAGGGGGGCATGGAGCTGCTGTTTTAGGATCGGTTACTTTAAGAGAATATCTGATCAACTATGCCAGACCATTGATTTTTTCAACTGCATTGCCACTTCATAGTATTGTTCATCTTATTGAAGCATTGAAACTATTACATGAAAAAGGATTTCATTTTAGAGAGGAATTGAGTAGAGTTATCAGTGTTTATTTGAGAGAAATATCAAAACTTGAGAATTACTATACTATTATTGATTCAAAAACAGCTATTCAGGGAATTATCATTCCTGGGAACCAAGAGGTTATGCAGGTGTCTCAGATGCTTTATGAAAATGGCTTTGATGTTAGAGGCATTCGTTTTCCAACCGTAGAAAAAGGAACAGAAAGGTTAAGAGTCTGTTTGCATAGTTTTAATGGGGAAGACGAGATTAAAAAATTAGTTCAATTGCTCCTTAAATCGAAAAAATAAAACCATTTACAAGTTCAAGAGTTTTATACATAAATAGTAGATTTACAAAGAAAAAACATTTTACATTATGAATATCATCAACGAACAATCTGAGATTTTTCTGGCGAAGTATTTAAACAATACAGCTCCGACTGGATTTGAAATGCCCGGGCAACAAATTTGGTTGGACTACATAAAACCGTACATACATGATTATAAAGTAGATAATTATGGAACTGTTTATGGAATTATCAATCCTGAATCGGACTTTAAAGTAGTTATTGAAGCACATGCAGATGAAATTGGCTGGTATGTAAATTATATTTCGAAAGATGGTTTCATCAGAGTGATTAGAAATGGCGGTTCTGACGTTGCCATTGCACCTTCCAAAAGAGTCAATATTCACACTGTGAAAGGATTGGTAAGAGGCGTTTTCGGTTGGCCTGCAATACATGTTAGACAGGGAGATGATGCAAAATTATCACCCACTCTAGAGAATATTTTTATCGACGTAGGTGCTGATTCCAAGGATGAAGTGGAAGCAATGGGTATCCATGTGGGTTGTGTAGTGACTTTTGATGACCATTTTGAGGTTATCAATAATCGATATTATACAGCAAGAGCTTTGGATAATAGGATAGGAGGTTTCTGTATTGCTGAAGTAGTCAGATTATTACATGAAAACAATATTAAACTACCCTTTGGCTTATATGTTGTTAATTCCGTTCAGGAAGAGGTTGGGTTACGAGGTGCGGAAATGATTACTCAATCTATAAAACCAAATGTTGCTATCATAACAGATGTTTCTCACAACACCAATACACCCATGATGAAAAGTGAGAAGCTTGGTGATATCAAAGGAGGTGCGGGACCAGATTTGTCCATAGCCCCTGCTGTTCACAATAACTTACTTCGTTTGATTATCGAGGCTGCCAAGGAAAAAGAAATTCCATACCAGATGAGTGCATCTTCTCGTTCTACGGGTACTGATACCGATGCTTTTGCTTATTCTAATGGTGGTGTGCCTTCGGCATTGATTTCACTTCCATTGAAGTATATGCACACAACCGT
>JBILRD010000139.1:0-5835 GCA_044372845.1 Saprospira sp.
ACCATGAGCTATATTTTTGGAATCTAAAAAGTTGCTGACCCTTTCGATACTATCTTTAAAATTACAAAAGACAATTCCTGGTTGATTTCCGAGATGACATATTGTATGGAAAAGCGTTTCCAGTTTGTCTTTGCTAGGAGAGATGATAGTTTTTACCTCCAATTTTGGTTTAGTATCTCCTAAATAGTCAATATATAAAGGATTTTTAACACCAACAAAATCAGGAATCTCTACTCCCTGAGTAGCACTGGTTAAAACAATTTTATCTGGTTTTGGCAAAGATTGAATAATTTCCTTCATATCCTCTTCAAAACCTACTTCCAAGGATTTATCAAATTCGTCAAGAACCAAGAATTTAATATTTCTACTGGAAAAAGTCCCTCTTCTCAGATGGTCATTTAATCTTCCTGGCGTACCAATTACAATGGCAGGTGGGTGTTTCAGTTCTTCTTTGTCTTTGGCGATAGGCCTACCTCCGTAAACGGCATTCACTTTGAAACCACTACCCATGTCTCTTAATACCTGTTCAATTTGAATGGCTAATTCTCTGGACGGTACCAGAATCAGAGATTGAACCTCAGGATTATTAGGATCAATTTTTTGGAGAATAGGCAATAAAAAAGCTAAGGTTTTTCCTGTCCCAGTGGCGGAAAGAAGAACGATTTCAGCACTATGTTCGATACCCAAAAGGGCATCTTCCTGCATGGAATTCAAGGCTTCGATACCAAGCTTATCAAGAATTTCTTTTTGTGATTTTTTCATTATGAATTTTTGCTAAGGAGTTTACTTACATTCAATAGAATATTGGTGTAACCTGAAGTCCTTTCATTTTTAATAATCTCAATACGCCCTTTTTTCCGGCAAGATGTCCCGCGCCTATTGCAGCGAACAAACTATTTTCCTGGGCGAGTGAAGCGATTCTGTCAGCCATGATCACATTCCTTTCATAGAGCAGAAGTGATCTCATTCCACCAGCTGTTTTTTTGACTTTTTTGAGCAGTTTCTGAAGGTCTGCCTCTATGTAAATCTCAGTAGTTTTTTTGATATTTCTTCTAAATCTTTCAAAATGTGTGGCCATTTCCTTAAGACTTTTGAGTTGGTCTTTCAGTGGCATTTTCTTTAACACCTCAACCTGGCTATCGAATGATTCTATGCCCAGTAAGTTCAAGCCTTTATTTTTTGCAAAATCGTAAAGGTGCTGGTCCAAAGAAACATGTCTGTCATTGGAAAATTGAGCTCCTGTAAGCATGTTTATAACCATTATAGGTTTATGTCTGTTATAATCAGCTAAATCAAAAGAGGTTTCCTTTTTGAAAAGGATTGATAATTTTTGATAAATTTTTGGAGATAGGAGTGAGGATAAACTCAAACCATCTTCTAGTAAAATCGCTTGATGAAAGCTCTCGGGATCTTCAATGCCCAAATCGTATTCTGCAGCAAAACTGTTAGATTGGCTGATTAAGTTTTCTATAAATTCAATATTTTTAAATGCTTTATCATCCTGAACATGCATGGTCCCAAAAATATAGGAGGGCGACTTGATATTGTCGCCCTTTATTTCCCAAACTAAAGTATCAGATTTACTCATTTAAACAGCTTTCCATTTTATATTGCACCCTGCACTTGGATACTGTTTTTCAGGTACATCTTTTCCTTCCAGAATTGCATCCAGAGCAGCCCTTAGATCAGCACCCGTCAATGGAGTATCAGTTTTAGGCCTCGAGTTGTCCAACCTTCCTCGATAAGCCAGTTTTAACTCGGAATCAAAAACATAAAAATCAGGCGTACAGGCGGCATCATATGTTCTTGCAGTTTTCTGACTTTCATCAAAAAGGTATGCAAAGGGATAGGATTCCTTTTTAGCCAATTCTTTCATTTTATCAGGAGCATCATCCGGATATTTTTCAACATCATTGGAGTTGATGGCGATAAAGGATACTCCTTTAGTAATGTATTGATTAGCAAGTTTAACAATTTCTGAATTTATATGAATTACATAAGGGCAGTGGTTACAAATAAACATGATAACTGTAGCAACTTCAGATTTTAAGTCGTTTAAACTTAAAATCTGATCACTTACAGTATCTAAAAGCTCAAAATAAGGAGCTTTGGTACCCAAAGGAAGCATATTTGATTCAGTCAAGGCCATCTTACTGGTTAAATTTTTAGACTAGTACTCTCCGTAAATTTCCTTAACAAAAATGCCATCCATAAATTCAAACGGATCTAACTGACTTTGGAAAACAGGACCTTTGTAGCCACCTTCCAATAACATTCTGGCAGCTTCACAAAGTGGCGCAGCAGTAGTGGTTTGGATAGCACGAAGAGTTTGATTACCTACTTCCTGATTGCCAATGAAATAAGTTTTTTCAATTGATCTTAGAACATTGTTTGAATCTTTTCCGATAACATTTACGTGTATAACAACCATATCATCTTCCAAATGAGGAATGTTTGATTCCATTTCATCTTGAAGGAAATTGATTTTTTCATCAGAAGATTTACCCTCCTGATTTTTCAAAATATTTTTTACCCAGCCATAGTGACCCGGATAGCGGATGGTTTTGTAATCAAGATTTTTAGCAATTCCTTCAAAAGCATCTGGAAAGTCAGCAGCACCACCTGAAGTTAAATCCACTTCAAAAGGAGTGCCTTCAATGATAATAGATTCTTGTTCAGATAAGGCCGGTAGAGTAACTTTTTTGAAATCGCGGATAGCAATCGCATCTTTTACGTATTCAGTGGCAACACCAACGGTACTCCAGGTAAATCCATAAAAGTGAGGAGCCATAGCGTTTTGAGTCAAAGCACCGACTTTCATACCGATATAATCAACCTTCTCTACTCCATAAGAATCTTTGAATTCCATATAAAGCGCATTGGCCACGATATTCACAAAACCAGGAGCCAAACCAGTTTGTAAGACAAAACCTGTATCGGCATCTTTAGCTATGTCAATTACCTGATTGGTTTCGTTGACATATTCAGTCAGGTTGGCATAATGCATTCCATATTGTTTGGCATAGCCAGCCATCTTTGGAGCCAGGCTACCCGGAAGACAATCCAACAAAATTTCACATTCATCAAAAGCCTTTTTGGTTTCTTCATTCAACCCATCTTTCCCCATAGTAAAAGGATGTACAGCACAAGGACTGCTAACGCCGTCTAAGATCCACTCAGCAGCCTCTTCAGCTGTTTCTGTGTTGATGTCACCAATATAAATATCAGGAGCAACTTCGCTGAATTCAGCTAATAATAGTCCAACAGCGCGTCCAATTCCGCCAGCACCGGCGATTACAATTTTGTGATGTTTTTTCATGATAGGTTAAAAATTACTAAAAACTAGTTTTTATAAAGATCAAATAATTTTGGAAATGCAAAGTAAAGAAATGCCCTTTGGATTAAGGGTAAAAATCTATAGATTATTAAAATTTAATTTAGAGACATTGATAAAATGGCCTCCATGGAATGGTGAAACATGAGGGGAGTGATTTGATAGTCCATATGGTCTTTCAAAGGTAATTCGTTGATAATCTTCTTGGCTTTTCTTTCAGACTCTTCATAGACAATCATCCATAGTTTACTCCTATCAGCTGAAAGTGAATAAGATCTGATTTTTCCTTTTATCATCAACTCATCAACCTTTAGTCTTTGGGCGGGAATTAACGCAAGAAATTCAGGATCGAAAATCTCTGGTAAATCAAACTCAACCATAAAGAATATTGACATACTGTTATGTTTTTGGTTTGTAAAACTAATAAACTAACTCGATTTAACACGGTTTTAAACACAAAAGTTTCTCAGGTACGAACAATGTAATTTTTATTTAAAAATGATCTCAAAGCAGACCAAAGATATTCTTTACCCAACTCTATCTTCACGGATCGGTCTATTTTTTGTTCCATAGGAAAACGTTGAAGATTCTGGGAAACAGAATCTTTTTTTAGTCCTGCAGTGCCAAAACTGAGGTCAAATTTTTCAATTTCAAAGATTTCGTTAAAAAATTGTTTTGTAACAGCATTATCTGTAAATGGAAATGCAAATACCCTGTAATCAAGATTATAATTCGATTTAATTAGCTTTTGAGATTCAAGGGTCTGTTTAATTTGATCCTCCAGGCTTATGGAAGCATAAAGAGGATGATCCATACTATGACTTCCAAAAGTAAATCCTTGCTTTATCATTGAAAAAATTTGATCAGAATTGAGATAGGGTTGATCTGTTTTTAGAAATTGATTAAAATCTAAGTCTAAATATTTATTAGCAAAATCATCGATCAATAGGTCTTCAGTATAATCCGCTTTTTCAAGATGATGTTTCTTAAAAATAGAACTTGCCGAATTTAAAATACTAGTTTGCTCTGTATTTGATTTTTTGAAAATTTCATCCAGACAAAGAGAAACTTTATACCTGAACATCAGTCTTTTATTATCAATAAATTCAGAATTTAAAAAAAAAGTAGCAGGAATTCCCTTTTTTATTAGGATGGGGGCAATAACATCATGACATTCTTTCAGCCCGTCATCAAAACTAAGGTGCATCAAATATTTTTTTGGTAGGTTGTTGGATTTTGTAATTCCAATCAACTCTTCCAAAGAAATTGGTTGATAATGCTTTAATAAGAAATCCAGTTCCTTTTCAAAGGTTCGGATATTTTTAACCTGATACAAATGATTGACATGAGGAACTTTATTATCGCTTACCAGATGATAAAAAGGTAAAAAAACAGATGTATCAGTCAGCTTTTTAAGTGACGAAAACGGTAAGACTGCAGCTATTCCCCTCAATATGTTATGAGAGAAAAGTTTTGCTGAGGTTCTTAATTTATTTTCTTGAGCATAGTACATGTTCCGTTATAACTTGCTCCTTTTTCAATGATGATTGAACTGCATTGGATGTCACCTTCAAGAGTAGCTGAAGAGGTCAGCTCCACTGCCTTTGCTGAGTTGATATTTCCAATGATTTTTCCGCCAGATGTAAGGTCGTCACAACTGACATGACCATAAACCTCTGAGGTTTTAGACATGACCAAACGACCATTACAGGTGATGTTGCCATTGATAACTCCTTCCAGACGAATATTGGCATTAACTTTTATGTCTCCGTCAATGATAGTTCCTTCAGAAAAAATACAGATTTCAGAATTTATATTATTATTTGAACTCATAATCTAGGTTTTATGATGGTTGAGTTGCTTTTCTTTTGTTAATAATCTTTCGAACCCAGTTTGGAACGACAATCATACCAACGATTAAATATACATAGTATGTAAAAAATCTCCAAAAAACAGCCATGATCAATAACAAAGTACCGTCTTTTGGAATATAATCATTATGGAATGTCATAAAAGCATTCTCTGCTACTCCTGATCCTCCTGGAGTTGGAGAAATTGCCGTTATAATCCACATAGCAAGCTGTCTGGAATAAATAAAAATCTGTTGGACTATCCATGAAAAATCCAACTCACCGCTCATCAATTGCTGGTATTGTTCCTTAACTTCAAGATTGTTTGACATGGAAACGAATCCCAAAACCAGACAATTTAAAACCATAAACTTGGAGGTCCAGGCAGAAAAAGTAACCAAGAAGCTTTTAAGATGGAAACGCCAGCTTTTATTTCTCAATTCGCTGGAAGTTATCAACATATCTTCTCCCATTTTTTCAGCTCCTTTTCTAAATCTTTTTAAGAATCCAATTCCAGTCAGCCAATGTAATAATTTTTGAACTGCTTTAGTATTAATGAAAACGCCATAGAAAAAGAGAAATCCATAGCAAAACATAAAGCAAAAGGCAAAAAAGAAAATCGGCCCGTAGACACTTTGAGAAAACAGATAA
>JBILRD010000140.1:0-5806 GCA_044372845.1 Saprospira sp.
AAATCAATTCCAAAGCTGCATTCAGTGTTGCACTAGGACGCATTGCCTTGCTGACTAAATCTGGATTCGGGAAGTAATATCCACCAATTTCAACCGGCTTGCCTTGTACATCGATCAACTCTTTAACGATTTTATCTTCCTCGGCTGTCAAAGCTTCCGCCAGTGGCTTGAACTGAGCCGCCAATGCTGTATCTTCCGTTTGAGAAGCCATTGCCTGTGCCCAATACAAGGCAATGTAGAAATGACTGCCTCTGTTGTCCAATCCTCCTACTGCGCGAGAAGGAGATTTGTCATTGTTCAACAATAACTCTGTCGCCTTGTCCAAAGCATCAGCCAAAATCTTAGCGGTTTTGTTTTGAGCAGTTTCAGAAAGGTGTTCCAAAGAAACGGCCAATGCCAAAAATTCTCCAAGAGAATCCCAACGAAGGTAATTTTCTTTCACGAACTGCTGAACATGTTTTGGAGCTGATCCACCGGCACCTGTTTCAAATAGTCCACCACCATTCATCAATGGAACTATAGACAACATTTTGGCGGAAGTACCCAACTCAAGAATCGGGAAAAGGTCGGTGTTGTAATCTCTTAATACATTTCCGGTAACAGAAATAGTATCCAATCCAGCTTTAACTCTTGGCAATGAATATTTCATCGCCTCTACAGGAGAAAGGATCAAAATTTCCAATCCTGTTGTATCATAATCTTTAAGATATTTTTCGACTTTGGCAATAACCTGAGCATCATGGGCACGATTTCTGTCCAACCAAAAAACGGCAGGTGTATTAGTTGCTCTGGCTCTTTTAACCGCTAATTTAACCCAGTCTTGAATAGGTGCATCTTTCACCTGGCACATTCTCCAGATATCACCTTTTTCAACCTGATGTTCCATTAAAACATTTCCGTTACTGTCGATAACTTTAACTGCACCATCAGCTGCTATTTCAAAAGTTTTATCATGAGAACCATATTCTTCTGCTTTTTGAGCCATCAAGCCTACATTGGAAACAGAACCCATCGATCTAGGATCAAAAGCACCATTTTCTCTGCAAAAATCCATTACCACCTGGTACATTCCAGCATAGCTTGAATCAGGAATAACAGCTTTGGTATCCTGAAGTTTGCCTTCCTTGTTCCACATTTGTCCGGAATCGCGAAGCATCGCCGCCATTGAAGCGTCAACGATCACATCACTTGGCACATGCAGATTTGTAATACCTTTGGCGGAATCTACCATAGCAATATCGGGAGCTGAAGCAAAAACATTACTTATTTCAGCTTCAATCATTGCTTTTTTATCAGCAGGCAATTTTTCAATTTTAGCCAGTAAATCGCCAAAACCATTATTTACATCTATATCAACTGAAGCGAGAAGATCAGCATATTTTTCGAAAACAGGTTTGAAAAATACTTTTACGGCATGACCGAAGATGATAGGATCTGAAACCTTCATCATCGTTGCTTTCATATGCAAAGAGTAAAGAACGCCTTTTGATTTTGCATCAACAACCTGTTCTTCTAAAAATTTAAGCAGCGCATTTTTGCTCAAATAAGTAGCATCAATGATTTCAGTATCTTTAATTGCCAAGTCAGCTTTTAAAACAGTTTTTGATCCGTCCGCCGCTTCATGAACGATGGAAATCTTGGTAGCCTGTTGAACTGTTACTGATTTCTCATTGTGACAAAAATCTCCGGCATCCATCGTCGAAACATGGCTTTTACTGTCTTTTGACCATGCTCCCATTTTGTGGGGATGACTTTTGGCATATTGTTTTACAGCTTTTGGAGCACGGCGATCTGAGTTTCCTTCTCTCAATACCGGATTTACGGCAGAACCTTTAATTTTATCATATCTTGATTTGATAGACTTTTCTTCGTCCGTTTTTACATCTTCTGGATAGCTAGGAACTGCATATCCACTGTCCTGTAATTCCTTAATGGCAGCCAGCAACTGAGGAACAGAAGCAGAGATATTAGGCAGCTTGATAACATTAGCCTCAGGAAGATTAACCCAGTCCCCTAATTCATTGAGCGCATCGCCAATACGTTGATTGTCTTTTAAATATTCAGGAAAATTAGCAATAATTCTGCCTGCAAGTGAGATATCTCTGGTTTCTACGGAAACTCCTGCTGCTTTGGTAAAAGTATTGACAATTGGCAAAAAAGAATAGGTTGCCAAGGCCGGAGCTTCGTCCGTCAAGGTGTAGACGATTTTGTAATTTTTATTTTCCATGGTATGATTAAAAAGTTTATGTAAATAAAAACCGCCTCAGAAAGACGGTTTTTTTAAATATTAAATATCTCTTGAGATGTCAAAAGCTTCCAGGTAATCAGATACTCGCTTGATGAAAGATCCGCCCAGAGAACCGTCCACTACTCGATGGTCATAAGACATGGACAGGAACATCATGTGTCGGATGGCGATCACATCACCTGTAGGTGTTTCAATCACTGCCGGTTTTTTACGAATAGCCCCAGCTGCCATGATGGCTACCTGAGGTTGATTGATGATGGGTGTTCCCATGACGTTTCCGAAGGTTCCAACATTGGTCAGAGTGAAAGTTCCACCTTGAATTTCGTCTGGTTTCAATTTATTGGCACGAGCACGATTGGCAAGGTCATTTACTCTTTGAGTAAGACCAACGAGGTTTAAAGTATCAGCATTCTTAATAACTGGGACAATCAAATTACCTGAAGGCAGAGCTGCTGCCATTCCAATGTTAATATCTTTAAATCGAATAATATCAGTGCCTCTGACAGATACATTGATCAAAGGAAAATCTCTGATAGCTCTGGCAATGGCTTCAATAAAAATGGGAGTAAAGGTGATTTTTTCTCCATATTTGGATTCAAAAGCTTTTTTATTTTTCTCTCTCCACAGCACCAGGTTGGTAACATCTACTTCAACAAAAGACGTTACATGCGGAGAAACATGTTTGGACATCACCATATGATCTGCAATCAACTTGCGCATGCGATCCATTTCAATGATTTCGACATTTCCGCTGGTATCAATTGCCGGCTGATTGTATTCTTTTACATTTACAGCCTGAGAAGCAGGAGCGGCATTCACAGTTGTAGTTCCTTTGGTTCTATTGTTAAGGTAAGAAAGGATATCAGATTTAGTAACTCGACCTCCTTGACCTGTACCATTGACATTTTCCAATTCCTGGACACTCAAGCCTTCTTCTTTGGCAATACTTTTAACCAATGGAGAATAAAAACGGGATCCTTCGTTGAAATTTACATTGGAAACTTCCGGTTTAACTTCTTTAATTTCGGTAACAACAGCCTCGGTTTTAACTGCCGTTTCTGCAATTGCAGGAGAAGATTTTAATTCAGCAGTTGCCGATGTTTCAATAACCGCAATAGCCTTACCAACCCCAACTGTATCACCATCTTTAAATAAGATTTCAGCCAGTATTCCCGCAACCGGAGATGGCACTTCAGTATCAACCTTGTCAGTAGCGATCGTTAATACGTTTTCATCTAGTTCAATTTTATCGCCAACTTTTTTGTTCCAGGCAAGGATGGTAGCTTCGATAATACTTTCTCCCAACTTGGGCATGATGAGTTCTACTCTGGCCATATTTATATCTATTTATTTCTTAGAATTTCTAAATTGTTTCGCAAAGTTAATAATAATGAGATGCTTTCAATAATAATTTTACAATAAATATTTGCAAAATAAAGCCTGTTGAAATGATCAGGATTTTCAATCAATAGTAATATTGAATTAACATAAAATAACAACAAATCTTTACCTTTGATTGACTTACATAATTAAAATGATCAAAAAACTCGACAAACATCTCCTCAGGGAATTTCACAAATGCGCCGACCGCTTTTGGATGATGATGAATTCTGAAACCGGCAGCAGAGAAGAAAATCCCTATCAGGATTATTTCTCAGGTCAAAAAAGAATGATCGAGCATTATGCCTTGGAGCTTTTAAAACAAAAATCGAATCATACTTTCGCTACCCAAGTTGATTTTCAAACGGAATCACTTAAGACAAAGGTTGATATTTATGAAAAAGATTTAACCACGGGAAAGACTGCTTTGTACGAAGTTTACAGCTCCAAAGGATTCAGAACACACCAATTATGGGATTTGGCTTTTATGGCTTATGTTTTGAAGCAATCCGGTGAAGTACTGACAAAAATTTTTGGCGTTTACCTCAACACCGATTACTATAAAGACGAAGCATCCATTGATCCCGCCAATCTGATAATCGTAAAAGATTTGACTTATGAGACTAGAAAATTGATTCCAATAGTCGAAAAAAGAATTAATGAGGCCATCGCCTTTGCTGCTTATCCTCATACCCCAAATAAATCATCCCATAACTGTCGAAACAGAGATTGTATTGCTTTGAAAAGTTTGTATCCAGAATCTGAAATGACAGGTTCGATTTTTGAACTAAAAGGTCTTGACAAGGAAAAATTTCAGCAATTATTGGAGGATGAGATCCTCTTCATTGCTGACCTTCCAAATGACTTCAGCTTCAGTTCTCAACAAAGAAGACAGATAGAACTTACAAAAAGAGTGAAGCCATTGGTGGATGAATCTGCCTTGGCCTTTTGGTTAGAGCAATTAAAATATCCAATTTATTTTTTGGATTACGAGGCGATAAGTCCCAATGTACCTATCTACAAGGGGAGTCAACCTTACCAGCATATCGTTTTTCAGTTCAGTCTTCATGTGATAGAAAAGGAGTTGGCGGAGCCCAAGCATTTTGAATACCTGCCTGATGACAAACATACCCCTACGCAGGATATTTTGAAAATATTATCAAACTCTGTCAAAGATGACGATGGGACAGTTTTGGTATGGCATGACAGTTTTGAAAAAGCCAGAAACAAAGAGATGGCATCATCGTTTCCGGAATTTTCTAAATTTTTAAAATCACTAAATGACAGGATAGTCGATATGGAGCGGGTTTTCAATCCCGACCACGGCTGTTATCATGATCCCAAATTTACTGGCAAATCTTCATTGAAAACCATTTTACCAGTCATTTGTCCTGATTTTTACTTCCACTCCGATTTGGATATTTCAGACGGGATGATGGCTTCCATTCTATGGTATAATTTCCTTGACAGTTCAGATAGCGAACCAAGTACACTTTTAAGAACGCAATTGTTAGAATATTGCAAACTGGATACCTTGGCAATGGTTAAGATTTTGGAATTTTTAATTCGAAGAAAAAAATATAATCATACTCTACCACAAGAGTGAGTTAAATCAGTTTGAATAATAGCATGGGTAATTGAATAGGGTTGAGGTTCTCCCTTACTTTGTATTCTATTCTGTTCACAGTTAAATTTGCTATTATGAAAAAACAGCTTCTATTATTATCACTTGGCCTATGTCTTTTCTCAGGTATTAAAGCTCAGGTTGGAACTGGACTTTTTGCAGGGGGTGGCTTAGGATTTTCCGTTTTCAGTTCTGAAGTAAAAGACGGATCGACTACTGTAAAGGGTCCCGTAGTCAGTGTTATCAAAGTAAATCCTCGTATCGGATATTTTTTGACTGACAACTTTGCCTTGGGAGTTGATCTTGGCTATTGGGGAACATTTTCCACCTACAAAAATGGAGTTGAAGAAAAAACATCCTTGAATACGATTGGAATTGGACTTTTTGGCCGTTACGCTTTCAATGTGGATGAAGAATCAAAATTCTTTATTTACACTGATTTTAACGTTGGATTTTCTTCCACTACCGGTAAAACTGAGGTTGGTTCTGTTAGTTTTGACACTGACCCAATCTCTAATGTAATAGTTGGAATTGCTCCGGGTATCATGTATTTT
>JBILRD010000141.1:0-5782 GCA_044372845.1 Saprospira sp.
ATGCCTTTTAGAAAGAAACTATAATATTTTATTGTAGTATTTCCTCAATTATTATCATATACCTGAAAATGAAAAATTACATAATTCTCCAATATATGTTATTTGGAATATCTGCTTTTGGACAGATAAATTTAAATGATAATCTAAGGTTGGTGTTGCCAATCTGTAATTTAAATGACAGAAATGCTGTTTTTAGTTCAGATAATAGATTTGTTTTAAGTTTTGGTGGAGAAGCTTGCCGTCTTTGGGATGTAGCTACTGGAAAAGAGTTACATATTTATGATGGACATGAAGAAAAAAATCATGTAGCTTGTTTTGGCACTAACAATAAGTTTGTACTAAGTGCAAGTTGCTCCAGTATATGTATTTGGGATTTATTCTCAGGTAAAATAAATAATAAATATTATATTCAAAACACTGATTGTGAGAATCAAAATGCTGTTAAATTCAATCATGATGGTTCTTTGCTTGCATTTATAGGAATAGATAATAATGTTAGTATTGTTAATTCTTTAACAGGAGATACAATAAAAATATTAAAGGGTCATAATGAAAAAATAAACAATATTTTTTTCAGCAAAGATGCTAAATATTTACTTAGTAATAGCAATGATAGAACAACAAGAATATGGGATATAAATACTGGAAATTTTAAACAGTTGAAAACTGATTTAAATTATATTGAAAATGCCGAATTTAGCCCTGATACCAAAAAAGTAGTAACTTGTTATAATGAGCATACTGCAGTAGTTTGGGATTTGGAATCTGGTGAAATTATAAATCAATTATATGGTCATTATGACATTGTAAAAAACGCAAAATTCAGTTCAAATGGCAACTTAATAATTACCACAAGTTTCGACAAAACTGCAATAGTATATGATTTGACCCAACAATCCAAAAATGACCTTCGATTAGAACCTAAGATAGTATTGAGAGGACATAATGATATAGTTAATGATGCCATTTTTAATAAAGATGATAAGTTAGTGCTCACTTCCAGTAAGGATGGTAAAATAATACTCTGGGACGTTAATATTGGGGATTCAATTAGTGTTTATGATGCTAAATGTGGAAGCATAGAATATTCTATTTTTTCTCCAAATGAAAAAATATTCTTGACTAAAGGTTCAGAAGATGGGTTTCAGCTTTATGATGTAGAAACTAATAGAGAACTTAGAAAATTTAGAGGAACGACAGATTTGTTGTCAACAGCGAAATTTAATCCTAACTACAATAAAATACTTACCGTAGGTACAAACAATGCCAGGGTTTGGGATTTGTATTCTGGTCGCGAATTGATGAACTTTAAAGGTCACAGAGATCCTATAAGTTATGAGTTTTTTAGTCCAGAGGGTGATAAACTAATAACTGCTGATTCAGATACAATGGTTATATTATGGGATGTTAAAACTGGAAAAAAAATTAAAGAATTACAATATCACAAAAACGGTGTAATCTTAGCAAATTTTAGTCAGGATAGAAGTAGACTAGCAACAGTCGACGGTAACTATAATATTCTAATATGGGATTCTTATGATTACAGGTTGATTAAATATCTAGAAGTACGACATAAAAGCAAAATAAATTCTGTAGAGTTTAGTAAGGATTCAAAGAAAATAATAACATCTAGTGACGATGGAACTGCAATAATCTGGGATTTACATGACGGAAGGAAAGAAATTGTTTTGGTACATTCTGATAAAATAGAGAATGCATATTTTTATGATAGCAATACAGCAATAACAAAAGGTCTAAGTTCAAAAGATAAAAAATGGCAAATTAGTAGTGGTGAGGAAATTGAAATTTCACCCTTTGATTATGGAACTGGTTTGAATGGTTTTTTTGAAACGGAAATAACTTCAAATGATAACGATTTTTTTGAATTTTATGATTATGATGGCAATTTTAAAAGGCTTAATAATTTACACACATGTAAAATTTTAAATGCCGAAATAAGCTCCGACAATAAAATACTCCTAACAAGAGGAGCTGATAATAAAACTATTATTTGGGATGTGTATTCGGGAAAACCAATTTATATAAGAGCTGATTTGCAAAATGATAACTGGATAATAAAATTACCTTATTCAAAATATTTTTGGGGTTCAAGAGAAGCTGCAAAAATGTTGCATTATGTAACACCTGATCTAAAAGTTATAGGATTTGAACAGTTAGATCCAGTCTTTAATCGTCCAGATATAGTTTTGGACAGTATAGGTAGATATTTCGGTAATATAAACCAGACCCAAATATGCAAGTATCGAGCAGCATGGGTTAAAAGAATAGAAAGATTAGGTTTAATAGATGTAATTGATAAATTAGGGAATGTGGATATAGCAGTGCCTTATGCCAAAATAGTAAATGAGAAAGAAATAAAATACAATCAGTATGAAAACAGAATAAATATTTCCATAAAGGCTCATGATCCAAAATATTTATTGTTGAGATTTAATTTAATTGTAAACGAAGTGCCAATTTATGGTTCGCATGGCATATCACTAACTGAATTTAATAAAAAAGAATGGGATACTACTATTTCAGTTGTACTTGATAAAGGCGAAAATAAAATTCAAGTTTCTGTAATGAATGAATTAGGTTTTGAAAATTTTAAATACCCTCTTTATGTTAATTTTCAATCAAAGGAGTCAAAGGCAAAAACTCATTACATTGGTATTGGTGTAAATGAATTTAAAGCTACAGATAAAAATTTATTATACTGTATTAATGATGTTAAAGATCTAGCAAATGAATTGGGGAGAAATACTATTGTTAAGTTACTAATAAATGAAACTGTAAATAGGGAAAATGTACTTCTTCTGAAAAATTATTTAATGGACAGTACTTCTGCTGAAGATAGAGTGATAATTAGTTGCAGTTCACATGGTTTATTAGATAAATCACAAAATTTTTATCTAGCAATGCATGATATGGATTTCAAAAAACCGGAAGTGCGCGGATTGAAGTATGATGAATTGGAAAATCTGTTAGATGGAATTCCTGCAAGAAAAAAATTATTACTTCTAGATGCATGTAATAGTGGCGAGAATGACACTTCAAATTATAAAGTGGAAGATTGTGAAGAAATAGCTCTTATTACAACATCGAAACAAATAGATAAGGAAGAAATGGGTAGAAAAAAACCAATAGTAAGGGGGGAAAAGTCAGTAATTTATAGCGAAGCAGATGAAAATAGATTTAATAGAATGAAAGAACTTTTTGTAAATGTACGTAATAATACGGGTTCTTTCATAATATCTGCAGCAGGTGGACATCAAGGCGCTCAGGATGGTGTTATTATTAATGGTAAAAAGATAGAAAATGGCGCCTTTACCTATTCAGTGCTAGAATTTCTTCGAAACAACAAAAATTCGAAAGAAAAAATTACGGTAAATAATTTAAAAAAATATGTTGAGAAGAGAGTTGTTGAAATCACCAATAAAAACCAAACTCCTACCTCAAGACAAGAAACTATGGAAATAGACTGGGAATTGAAATAAGCAAAAAACTCAATAAAATGCTTAAAAAGAAAAATATCATAAAATTTTTATTTTTTTACCTTGGTAGTAAAATAATTTTGTTATTCCTATTGCCTATCGCATCCTCTAGTTTTTTTCAAATTTTCAATTTAGAAAATTCAGGCAACCCAGACCTTATTTTTAATGATCTTTATTTTCGTGCAAGAAACAAAGATTGTTTTTACAATCCTCATTATACCAGAGAAAAATCTGTTGTTTTGATTAATTCAGGCAGTTTAAATCCAGATACCTTTAGATTACAGCTTTCAGAAGTTTTAAGAAAATTAAAAACAACAAATGTAAAGGCAATTGGGATTGACCATGATTTTTCAAAAAATGATAAAATAGGCACAGCAGAATTAAGAAAAGAAATTGAATCCAATCCTAAAATTGTTTATAGTTATCGACCAAATAAGGATGATGGTTCTGTTGATGAATCGTATTTCGATTTCAAGGCAAAAAAGGGTGAAACAAATCTGCCCGACGCCTATACAATAAGACGATATTTTTCGTATGGTAATACTTTCGGCAGACAACTTGCAGGACTGGCATATCCAGAAAAACTAAAAGAATTTAAGAATAAAAATAAAGCTTTCAATATCAATTATTGTTCTATAGGATCTGGTCTAATTAATTGTCACCCGGATTCGAGTATGAGTAGTAAATACTGGGATGTTAATTTTAAATCTATAGAAGCTATTGATTTTCTAAGGGATACTAATCTCTATGATTTTTACAAAGAAGAATTGGATAATAAAATTGTCATCATTGGTCATCTTGGAACATCAGCATATGATAAAAAATATGATGTTCAGGATAAGTTTGCAGTGCCAATCGATTCAGAAAAAATAATGTTGCGAGATAAAACAATGCATGGTGCTGTAATTCATGCCAATGCAATTGAAAATATTTTACACCCTGAATCTATGTTTTTTGAATTGGTTGGATTTTGGGATTTTCTAATTCAAGAGATTTTGTTCGTATTATTTCTAATATTATTAATGTTCAATTTCAGCAAATTGGTGAATATTTTAATTCTAGTTGTATTTTCTATTCCCTATGTTATACTGGTACTAAAATTGATGGAGTTGAATATATATCTAACTTTAACTTCTACTTTATTAAATCTATTTTTTATCGAAGAATTTTATGAAATTATAAAACCTTTTTATTTGACAATTACAAAAAAAATCAAAATATTAAATTATGAATCTTAAGAGTATTTATTTCTGGTTTAATTTACTAGCCTTAATGTCTTTTCTTCAAATATCAGTTAAAGCCCAAGACATTTACATCAAAGTTAAAAAAGGAAGCGTTATACATAATTCAAAAACTATAAATGATAGTAACCCTGCCTTTCACATGAGAAAATCTGATAAAATTACTGTCACAAATGGTTCAATTTTATCCGCGAGATTTGGAGAATCATATTTTCAAATTCCTAGTGGAAAGTCATATACTTTTGATGATTTAAAAAATATTTCTCAATTTAACATAAATAAATCATCAGTTTTTGATGTAATTTTTAAAAACACGATGCAGATTACCAAAAATAATTATGGCAGTACCACAAGGGGAACTGAATATGAACCTAATTATTATGCACCTATCGATTCTTTGTTAGTACTTGATAAAAAATTCCAATTGGAAATTGGAAATAGAAGTACAAAATTGAAAAAAAATATAACGGTGAAAAACGAATCAAATGGTAAGGTAATTTATGATGAAAAACCAGAAAATTTAATGGTTGAATTGTCTAATCTGCCTGCAGCTAAATATAGTTGGACTTATGTGATTGAGTTTATAAAGGGCGACTCACTTTTAGAAGTAGAATATTTAAATACATTTATTGTTCCGTCTGAAAAAGTTAGAGCATCTATGTTAAAAAATTATAATAAGTTTAAAGCTCAACTACAAGAAAGTAAAAAAAATAATCTCATCACAGATGATTTTTATAATATACTTTTAGAGGAGTATAAGATGGAAAATAAAATTTACACTAAACAATAATTATTACTGAAATTTCGAAATAAATATTCATAGTATAGCAAGGGATGGAACAACCACTTTATATAAATGGAAAATACACACCTAGTTCATGAGAATTTTCTTAATTTCCCTTTTTCTTCTTATACCCATATTGGTAAGGGCTCAAGAACCAAGGCTGGTATTGCCTGTAGGCCACACACATAGGTTAAATAAAGCTGTTTTTAGTCCCGATGGAAAGCATGTCCTCACTTCTAGTGGTGATAATACTGCCCGAA
>JBILRD010000142.1:0-5768 GCA_044372845.1 Saprospira sp.
ACACTAATTTGTTTAAAATTAAAGACAATTATAGTAAAATTTACAATAAGCAATGATCTGTTACATTTTAAAAGAGTAAAGATCTTCCTTTAACAGTTTTTGAAATTTATCATAATCGAAAGAATATAAAGATGCTGGTCTGTGTTTAACAAATTCTTGCTTCTCATTGTGCTTTATCAGAGGGATCATTTTTATTTTTTTTCTAAAATTACCTTTGTCTATTTCAGTATTAAATGCTGATTCATAAAGCTTTTGCATTTCATTTAAAGTGAATTTACGAGGAAGCATATCAAAACATACAGGCTCAGTCCTAAGTTTCTGTTTTAATATATCAAAGGTGGAATTGATAATTAAATTGTGATCAAAGGCCAATTGGCCAACTTTTTCTACCGGAACCCACTTTACTTCTTCTACCCAGGATGAGGCAACAGCGTTGATTGAATCCATGTTGACCAATGCCATAAAAGCACAGGTAATAACCCTTCCTTGAGGATGGCGGTTAGGATTTCCGAATGTTAAAGTTTGATGCAGTTCAATTCCATTCAATTTTGTTAATTCGGATAGAATTCTACTGGCCGCTTCAGGTAAATCTTCATCAGGATATATCAAATCTCCAGGTATTGCCCAATTGTTGATAAATGGTTCTGCAGCCCTTTTGATTAGTAATACATGAATCGCATCTTCCTTAAAACCGAAAATGACACAATCCAATGAGAAAGAATATGAAAAAAACTTTTCAAATTCTATTTTGTACATAAGTTAACTTTAATTCTATTTGACTAATATAAATTCCTTTTTATCACTGGCAATTGACAGGGTAAATTTTCCAGGTTCCGATATAAAATTACCTTTACTATCCACGAAATTAAGTAATTTTTCCTTAATTGTGAAGGAAACTGTTTTTTGATCTTTTGGTCCTAAAAATACTTTATCGAAGGCAATAATTTTTTTTCCGGCGGGTACAACTGATGCTGTATGATCAGTTAAATAAACCTGTACAACTTCTTTTGTTTCCAAATTACTTTTGTTTGTCAAAGTGACAGTCACAATTATTGAATCTTTAGAATTTAAAGTGTTTTTGTTGATACTGAAATTAGAATAGTCAACTTTAGCATAGCTTAATCCAAATCCAAAGTTCCATTGAGGATCATATGCATCAAAAGCGCCTGATTTTGAACGATCCACACTTTTTGGATGATCATAATGTTCTACAACTCCATTGTATTTGGGATAGGTATAGGGTAATCTGCCGCTAAAATCTATTTCACCATATAATAATTTTATCAAAGCTTCGGGGCCAAAATCTCCGGGAAGATATGTTTGAACAATGGCATCGGCTCCATCTACTATTTCTCTGATTATTCTTGGTCTTCCCTGCGATAAAATTAAAACAACAGGTTTTTTAGTTGAAAAAGCAAGTTTGGCAAGAGCGATTTGCTCCTCTGTTAGATCAAGTGATCTAATATCTCCCGGCTTTTCAGTTGCAGGCATTTCCCCAAGACATAACAATATAATATCAGCATTAGAGGCCTTGGAAATAAAATCAGTGGTATCTAATGTTTTTGAATGTTCAAATCCATCCTTAATAAACAATTCAGCTCCCTGAGAAAATAAAGTATTGTTTGCCCCAATGTATGATTCGACAGCCTGTCTGATATTCAATCGAGAGGGAGTTGTGTAAGCTGTATCAACACCCTGCCAGGTGTAAGTCCATGAACCATTTTGAAAAATTAAATTATTAGAGGTTGGTCCAGCTACCAAAACTTTTTTATCTTTTTTCAGTGGTAATATTTGATTGTTATTTTTGAGAAGGGTAATGGATTCAGAGGCAGCTTCTAAAGCTATTTTCTTGTGATTATCTGATCCGAAATTTTTGTAATCTGATTCAGGTATTAAGTTTTCGTCAAACAATCCTAATTTCAATTTCACATATAGTATTCTTCTAATGGCATCATCCAGCCTTTTTTTACTTATTTTTCCTTCTTTTACAGCTCTAAGCATATTGTCACAATAGCCTTTATATTGCGGAGCATAAGGAACCATACTCATGTCTACTCCGGCATTAAATCCTTTAACAATAGCATCAAGGATCCCATCAGCTGTATTGTGTACAGAATGTAAAAATTCAAAATCCTCCCAGTCTGATACAGTAAAACCTTTAAAACCCCATTCATTTTTTAGGGTTTTTGTAAGCAATTCATAATTCATATGACCTGGAATGCCATTAACATCTCCGCTATTGATCATGAGTGTTAAAGCGCCATTTTCAACAGCTTTTTTGAAGGGTGGAAGATAAATTTCTTTCATGAACTTATCAGGTATCCAGGCTGGAGTTCTGTCTCTGCCACTCAAGGGATTACTGTAGCCTACAAAATGCTTTAAGCAAGCAGCAACATGATCCTTATCAATTATATTGCCATCACCTTGATAACCATTTACAATTGATGTTCCCATTTCGCTAGCCAGAAATGGGTCTTCTCCAAGTGTTTCAAAAAATCTAGACCATAATGGCTGTCTGCCAATATCTAGCACTGGAGAAAAGTTCCAATGAATACCTGAAGCTCTTGTTTCATAAGCAGCGATTTCAGCGAATTTTTTGGCTAAAGTTGGATTCCAGCTTGCAGCCAATCCAATTTCATGAGGAAAAAGTGTTGCGCCTTTGGTGTAATTAGCTCCATGAATAGCATCAATTCCGTAAATTATTGGAATTTTAGATTGTTTGTCCTTAAAAGGCTTGTGTACTGAATTTATTATTTTTTTCCATTCGTCCATGCTCAATGAATGTGAATTTACATTCAAAATGGATCCGATATGATATTTTATAATTGCTTCATTTAATTTGATGGTATCAATCTCTATTGGCTCAATAACTACCCCTGCATTATTTCTTTTTAATACAGCATCAAGTGTAATCTGGCAAGTTTGTCCTATTTTTTCTTCAAGACTCATCTTGTTCAGGATATGATCAATTCTCACAGTTATATCCTTTGGAATTTTATTTTGACCAAAGACTAAAGAATTAGTTAATGAAAAAAATAGAATTAGAAATTTATTGCTCATATTGAGTTTGTTATTTTTACGTTGGCTAATGTGCAAATATATAAATTTTACCTGTCCGCTTAATGTAATAATTACAAAAAGTAAAGTTAGAGAAGATTATCATTTGAAGTATTATCTCTGATTGTTTTGCATAACTTTACATTTAAATAACTTTTTACTTTATCAATTATCTTAAAAACAAACATTAAACAATGAAACAGCTTACATTTTTATCCATCGTTTTCCTATTATCTTTCATAAGTGCAGACAAAAGAGAATGGAAATTTGATGCCGGACATTCCAGATTAGGTTTTAAAGTGATGCACATGGGTATTGCTGAACTGAATGGATCTTTCGATAAAGTTGAAATCAAAGCTACTACTACTACTACTGCCGATTTTACTGATGCAGTAATTGAAATGACTGCCGATGCCAATTCAATCAATACAGGTATCAAAATGAGAGATGAGCATTTAGGTGCAGAAGATTTTTTTAATACTGCTAAATATCCAAAGATTAGTTTTAAGAGCAGTTCCTTCAAGAAAAAAGGTAAAATTTACATTATCAAAGGTGACTTTACGATGCATGGTGTTACCAAAACTGTTGAATTGACAGCGACTCACAATGGTACAGCTAAAGTTGAAGGAGCCGAGGTTGCCGGGTTTCAGGTCTCAGGAAAAATTAAAAGATCTGACTTTGGCTTAGCTCCTGAATTCAAAGGTGTTGCTGATGTAGTTGAACTGGATGCCGATATAGAAATATTTGTTGAGTAATTACCTAAATATTTCTTTCTTTGATGTTCGTAGAAAATTTAGACTTATCAAGCTCTTCAGATCAACTTCAAATTAGAAAAGAAGGGGATAAGGCTTTCATATACGATATAGTCAGAAAAAAATATGTCATCATTCAGCCGGAGGAGTTTGTCAGACAGCTACTGGTTTTGCAATTGATAAATAAATTTGATTATCCGCTCAACAAATTTTCTGTTGAGTCTGGTATTAAAGTGAATACTTTGCAAAAAAGATATGATATTTTGATATTTGATCGGGCCTTGCATCCAATCATGATGATTGAGTGCAAGGCTGCTCATGTTAAGATTGACAAATCCGTTTTTGAACAGGCTGCTTTTTACAACATGACACTAAAAGTCCCATTTATACTGATGAGTAATGGATTGAATACGGTTTGTTGTAAATTAAACTACGAAGAGAAAAGATTGGAGTATCTTTCAGAAATTCCAAAATATCACCAAATTACCTGATATTTTTTTTCGAACTTTTTATACAATTATCTATTAAATCATATCTTTGCAGTTTGATAGACCCCTCACTGTTTTCCACTTTTTTTGTTTGAGTATCTAAAGATTATTCAAAAATAATCTGCTAACTATTTAATTTATATTTGTCATGAGTAAATCATTGCGCTTCAACGCGTTAGACAGTATTTTATTTCGCGAAAAAAAGGAAGTAAATACTCCTTCAACACGAATTTCTGAGTATTATGGCAGCCATGTCTTTACCAAAAAGGTCATGCAGGAATATATGGCGCCAAAAGTATACAAACAATACATCTCGTCGATTGAAAATGGTAAGGGATTGGATCGTGATTTGGCAGACCACATAGCAGATGCTATGCGTAATTGGGCGATAACGATGGGTGTTACTCATTATGCTCACTGGTTTCAACCATTAACCGGACGAACAGCAGAGAAGCATGATTCATTTTTTACATTGGATGACGATGGAAGTCCTATTGAAAAATTCAGCGGTGATGCATTGGTTCAACAGGAACCAGACGGCTCATCCTTTCCAGGTGGAGGTCTAAGAACTACCTTTGAAGCTAGAGGATATACTGCCTGGGATTCTACATCTCCAGCCTTTGTTTTGGAAGTGGAAAACGAAAAAACACTTTGTATTCCTACCATTTTTGTAACTTATGGAGGACATTCTCTAGATTACAAACTACCATTGTTGAAATCCCAAAGCTATTTGGAAAAAGCAGCAGTAAAAGTTTGCCAACTATTTGATGAAAATGTCAATAAGGTCTATGCTACTTTGGGATGGGAACAAGAATATTTCTTAATTGACGAGGCGCTTTACAATGCACGTCCGGATTTACAATTTTGCGTAATAACTATTCTTGGGCGCAAAGCACCGAAAGGTCAACAGATGGAAGATCACTACTTCGGATCTATTCCCGAAAGAGTTTATGCTTACATGAGAGACCTTGAAGTAGAGTGTCACAAATTAGGTATACCGGTTCGTACTAGACATAATGAGGTAGCACCTTCACAGTATGAATTAGCTCCTCAATACGAAGAAATCAACGTAGCCATCGATCATAATCAATTATTGATGGACTTGATGGATCGTATAGCAAGAAGACATAAATTAAGCCTGCTTTTACACGAGAAGCCATTTGCTGGTGTTAATGGATCAGGTAAACATAACAACTGGTCAATTGCCACCAATACTGGAGTTAATCTATTGTCTCCAGGTTCGGATCCAGCTAATAATTTACAATTTTTAACCTTTTTTATCAATACGATACAATCAGTTAATAATTATTCTGATTTGTTACGTGCCAGTATTGCCTCCGCTTCCAATGACCATCGCTTAGGCGCGAATGAAGCACCGCCAGCCATTGTATCTGTATTTATTGGTGACGCGATGACTAGAATTTTGGAAGCCATGGAAAGTGGAGAGGGGGATGCTGATGCCAGCAAAAAA
>JBILRD010000188.1:0-4923 GCA_044372845.1 Saprospira sp.
TTTTGCGTATTGTTCTATCCTGGATCGATCCGCTCCGGAACAACCAAATGATATATTATTGGCAACAGTATCTGAAAAAAGAAAAACATCCTGAGGTACATACCCACTTTGTCTTCTCAGTTCAAATAGATTATGGTCTTTAATATTCTTTGAATCTATCAAAATTTCACCCGCACTAACATCGTACATCCTTAGTAACAAATCAGCAATAGTAGTTTTTCCAGATCCTGTTTTTCCTACAATGGCAATATTTTGACCTTTTTTTATATCGAATGATATATTTTTCAAAGCTTCTATACCTGTATCTGGATAAGTAAAGCTTACCTCTTTAAAAGTTATGTTACCTCTTATTTCTTCAACCGATTGATTGTTATTGATTATTTCTGGTTTTGTCTTCAAAAATTCATTGATCCGTTTTTGTGAAGCTGCAGATTGTTGAATGATAGAAGCTACCCAACCAATAGAGGTTACCGGCCAGGTTAACATATTGATGTAAATAATAAATTCTGCTATATTTCCTGCTGATATTGAACCTTCCATCAATAAAATACCACCTACATAAACAGTGATAATCGTACTGGCACCAATTAAAATAACCATCAAAGGTTTGAAATAGGCATCAACTGTTACCAATTTCATGGAGGTGCTTTTATATTTTTCAGCGGCCTCACTAAAATAATTTCCCATGGCTTTTTCCTGAACATAGGATTTAACGACTCTGATACCGGAATAAACCTCCTGAGCTAAACTGTTCAAGACAGATAATTGCTTTTGGATGTCACCACTTCTCTTATTGATAATATTGGTTACATAATAAATGGAAAAAGACAAAATAGGCAGTGGTATCAAGGAGTATAGAGTAAGAATGGGACTTACTCGAAACATAGAGTAAATAACCATGACCATTAAAAATACCAGATTGATACCGTACATCACAGCTGGACCAATATACATTCTGACTTTACTGACATCCTCTGTAACTCTGGACATTAGGTCTCCAGTGTTGTTTTTCTTGTAAAATGCCAGATGAAGTCTTTCATAATGGGCAAATATTTCACTTCTTAAATCGTTTTCTATCAAACGAGACATAACAATAATCGTTTGACGCATGAAATACATGAAAACGCCCATCAGCAGAGCATACAAAACGGTAATAAATCCAAAATATAATAAGCTGTTTCTTGTACTTTTTAATAATACTTGTTTCGCTTCATCGGTACTGACAGCATTGTAACTTTTGATACTTTCTTCAACAAAATCGAGCGCATATCGAATTACCTGGGGTTGAAGTACCCTGAAATAATTGGAAATAATTACAAATAATATCCCAAACAGTAAATGCCAGCGATATTTATAAAAATACTTATTCAGATAAGCAAGTTCTTTCATTTGTAATTATTCTTCAAGACAAAATAAATTCAAACAACGATTATTGGCATTGTTTGGTTTTTACTAAAGCAATAAAATCTTAACTTTAGGCTGTTAAACTTCGCAAAGATAGGATATTCCATGCTGATTCGCCAATATATTACTTTATTCCTGCTAACAATATTATTTTCAAAAATCAATGCGCAAAGCGACAGCATTATTTTTGTCACCTTAGTAGATAGTCCGGTTTATGTTTTTGCTAAAAATTTCAGTGATGGCCTCAGCATACAAAAACTCAAGAAAGATGATTTAAAAATATATCAAGGTCAGTCTCTGTCTGAATTGCTGAACAAAGAAACCGGGATATTTATAAAACAATACGGTTCAGGATTATTGTCAACCATCACTCACCGTGGCGGATCTGCTTCTCAAACAGCAGTTATGTGGGAAGGGATGAATATAATGAACCCTATGCTTGGCCAGAGTGATATCAGTTTATTGCCAGTCTTTTTTATCGATGCTGCTGAATGGCAATCGGGAGGTTCAAGCGCACTTCACGGTAATAATTCTATTGGTGGCAGCCTGCACCTAAAATCAGAATCAGATTTTAGTAGCGGAATAAAAGCAAGTCTATTTTTTCAGGCGGGTAGTTTCGGAGAATTAAAGAACCAACTCAAAATTCAATTTGGAAACAGCAAATATGCAGGATCACTGAGAATGTATTATCAAAAGGCAGATAATAATTTTACTTTTAGAGATAACAATGCTTTTGGGTTTCCAAAGCCGATAAAAAGGCAGATTCATGCATTTTCTGAATCTTATGGATTTCTACAGGACAATAAATTTAATCTGGGAGGGCCGGTTTTTTTAAGCAGTAAACATTGGTTTCAACATAGTTTTCGCCAAATTCCGCCAAATTTATTACAAACTGTTGGTGACAATGAAACCCAGAGAGATATCTCATCAAGAAATATTGTTAGTTTGAATTTCATACAAGATCGATCAAGCTGGAAGGCAGATTTCGGATTTATCTGGGAATTATTGGATTATCAAAATAATGCGATAAGCTCGGAAAGTCAGATTATATCTACTTTATCAAAAATAGAACACAAAAAATATTTTAACGACAAACATATTTCCAGATTCGGATTGGAGCATCAGTTTCAGAAAGCTTATTCGAATTACCAGGCATTTCAGAATCAATTCGCTATTTTCCTTTCCCACAAAATTAGTCTCCATAAATTCTGCTTTAATTTTTCTTTAAGAGAGCAGGTCATAGACAAGAAAATATTATTGCCTGCAGCAGAATTTAATGGCTTGTATAAAATTTTAAACAATAAAAATCAAAGTGTCAGCTTACAGGCAAGCGCCTCTCACAATTACCGTTTTCCTACTTTAAATGACAGATTTTGGCCTATTGGCGGTAATCCTGATTTAAAACCGGAATATAGTTTTGCCTTTGATTCCAAGATTAGAATTTTCAATCAATGGGCAAGCTGGTTGAATTCAAGTTTTGATCTTGGAGCCTACAATAATTTTGTCAGAAACTGGATACAATGGACACCTTCACTAAATAATGGCGTTTGGAATCCTGAAAACATTGCTCAAGTACAGTCTTATGGGCCTGAATTAGGTTTGAAATTTGAATTTATCCCGCTCCGGAACTTATCTATACTACTAAAAAGTCAATACCAGATGAGCAAAGCCAGACGAATCAAGGAATCAGACCTTTCCTTGAATCAAAAACAACTGATATACACTCCTGAGCATTCCATCATGGCAGCCATAGACCTCCATTATCGAAAAGTATTTACAATTCGATATCGCCATAATTATTTTAGTGATCGTTTTTTGGATAATGAAAATATTAACTCGGTTGATGCCTATCAAATAGGATTTTTACAAGCAGAGTACAACCTGAAAATCAAAAAAATTGAAATCAACCTTAGAGCTTCTGTCGACAATATCTGGGCTGAAGAGTATCAAGTGATTGCAAACAGACCAATGCCGGGAAGATGGTTTAGTTTTGGATTGATGGTCGGAAATTTATAATTATTTTTTCTTCTTTTTATTTTTCAATAGCTCCTCCTCTACTCTTTTAATTTCAGCCATCGCATCTTTTATACTGAAAGTTTCAGCATCTGTTAAATCCAAGGTCAATTCATATTCTTCGGGAGCAATTTCTAGCACCTTCACTTTTTTACCCATATAATTTTCGATAGCATCCAGTAAGATTTTCTCTTCAGAACTGCAGAATGATACGGCTTTACCTCTTTTTATACCTCTGCCCGTTCTACCTACACGGTGAACATAAGTTTCGGCAACATCCGGAATATCATAGTTAACAACATAATCTACATCTGGAATATCAATTCCTCTGGCACTGACATCTGTAGCGACCAGCACTAAAAGCTTTCCTGTTCTAAACTCTTCCAAAACTTCCGATCTGTCTTTTTGATCTTTGTCACCATGAATTGATTTGGTCACAATTTCTGCTCTTTCCATAGCCTTGACGACTCTTTCAGCACGCACTTTGGTTCTGACAAAAACCAGTATTTTTTTGGTAGGATTTTCTTTAATGATACGTTCCAAAAAGAATCGTTTATCATCCATTTCAATAAAAGCTACTCCATGGTCAATATTTTTATTGACTGGATCTTTAGGAGAGATTTGAATTCTAATAGCTTTACGAACCAGAGAGTAGGCCAATTCTTTAATTTCCTCGTCAATGGTAGCGGAGAAGAAAAGAGTTTGGCGTTTATTGGGTAACCTTTTTAAAATATCCTGAATATCTTTTAAGAAACCAAGTTTTAACATTTGATCCGCCTCATCTAAAATAAGGGTTTCAACATTTTCCAATTTCAAATGTCCCTGAGCATGAAGGTCAAACATTCTACCCGGTGTGGCAATTAACACGTCAACACCTTTTTTTAGCTTTGCAATTTGTGATTCCTGTTCAACACCACCATAAATGGCGGCAGATATGACTTTGCAATATTTCCCTAAATCCTGAAATACTTGATGGATCTGAATAGCCAATTCATGTGTGGGTACCATAACGATACAGGCCGGAGAAAATTCTTTGGCCTGCCACTTTTTAGACATTTCAATCTTGTGTAGCGTTGGAATAACAAAAGCAGCAGTTTTACCCGTACCAGTCTGGGCAATCGCCAAAACATCTTCTGACTCCAGAATATGTGGAATAGCCTTGAACTGTATGTCAGTTGGTCTATTAAAACCAATTTCTGACAAACGTTTTTTAATAGAAGAGGCAATATTGTATTTTTCGAATTTCATATATTGATCCGTGAATTATATTAGTATAACGAGCAATACAAATATAAAAATTAAACAGGTACAAAAAGAACTGCCCCGATCAAATAATCAGGGCAGTGGAATAAAAGGTTGTTCTTGTTATAAGTGAATCACTTCATCATAGGCAGCTGCAGCAGCTTCCATTATGGCTTCTGACATAGTAGGATGTGGATGAATAGTTTTGATTAAATCAAGACCTGTAGTTTCTAATTTTCTGATAGCAACGATTTCTGCAATCAT
>JBILRD010000146.1:0-5740 GCA_044372845.1 Saprospira sp.
AGGCTGTCATTTTTGACAGCCTTTTTTGTATTTTTAAAATCCTTTTAACCTATCTGTTTGATATATGTTTAATCCGGTTTTACAAGATGCCGTAAATCTTTGCTTTTCTAAACCTGAGGAAGCTTATTTAATAGCTGAGTCTGAGTTAAAGAAAGCCAATGCCAATTTTAATGAATTTGAACAATTTGAAGCCAAAATGGTCATGGCTTTCTCTGGTCAATTTTTAGGCAAGCATATTGAATCTTTTCTTTTTGCCAATGAGGCGCTTTCCTTTTTTGAGCAAAAAAAAGAACTAAAACATGTAGGATTTATTCTGAATACTTTTGGTTTTATTTACAATTATTTTGAAGATCACGAAAATAGGTTAAAAGTAAATCTGAAGAGTCTCAAGATTCGAGAACAGATAAATGATTTTGATGGCTATGTTCGTTCATTGAATAATACTGGAGATACTTATCTCAAATTAGGTAAGATTGATTTGTCTCTAAAGTATTTCAAAAAATGTCTTAAACTGAATCCAACAGAGAATAGCAGACTGCTGGCAGTTGTTCAATCTAATATTGGGGAGGCCTATTTTTTAAAAAACGACCTGTTTAAATCCAAAAAAATATTTGAAAATTGCTTAAGGCTTTCGCTTTCAATCGATTTTTATCCAATAATTTTTAATGCTTATTTACATCTTGCCAGAATCGAAACGATTCATGGACATTTATCTAAGGCCTTGTATTATTTTGAACTATCAGAAAAGAACTTAGAACTATTTGATGACAATCAGCTGGAAAAAACTCAATACCATCAATGTATAGCCACTTGTTTTGAAAAAATGAATGATTATGAATCTGCAGTTTTTCATTTAAAAAAATACTACAGCCTTGATGAACTTATAAAGAAAAACAGAGAAGATATAAAGATTCAAAACCTTCAATTTAATCTAAAGTTAAAGGAACTAGAAGATCAAAAACAAGATTTAGAGAAAATCATCAAGAAAAGAACAAAAAAGCTTGTTAATACTTTTGCTGATTTAAAAGTTAAAGAGGAACTATATAGAAAAGTTCTTTTAAAAGCATCTGATGCAATTATCTCCTTTGATGAAAACGGCCATATTATTGAATTCAATCCTATCGCTGTGAAAAAGCTAAAGGTTAAGAAAGGACAATTTATTGGGAACTTTCTCTCTTTTAAAAATGAACTTAGTTTCGAAAAACTGCTTAATGATCTTTTTACAAATAAAAATAATAAATTTCAATCTAAGGTGTTCGATATGATTGGAATTCAAAAAGAGGTACCTAAGTATTTTGATGCCTCTTTTAACAGAGTTTTTGACGGAAAGCATCAGATTGGAATTGTCTTTTTACACGATGTCAGTTATCTTGTTGACGCTGAAAAAAAACAGAAAGTAGAGTTAAAAACAGAAAAATTAATAAATCAGTTTTCACAATCCCTGGTGAAAGCTAATACTGTTAACGAGGTGCTTTGGTCTGTAGTGAAAAATTGTATTTCAAAACTTGATTTTGAGGATTGTGTAATTTATCTCCTCGATAAAGAAAAAAACCTGTTAATACAACATGCTGCCTATGGCCCTAAAAATCCTAAAGGTTATGATATTTACAATCCTATTAGCATTCAAATTGGAAAAGGAATAGTTGGTACAGTAGCAAAAACTGGAAAGATGGAAATGATACCGGATACCAGTTTAGATAGTAGATATATACTGGATGACGAATCTAGGTTATCAGAGATTGCTGTACCGATAATACTCGATAGTGAAGTCATTGGTGTTATTGATTCAGAACATAGTAAGAAAAAATTTTTTACTAAAAACCATGTTAGAATATTGAAGAATATCTCAGCCGTCGTTTCTAATCGAATTGATAAATTAAGGGAAATTGAAGTAAAAGAGCAGCTACAAAATAATATTCTTAAAGTCAATGAATCTCTCGAGGAAAAGGTATTGGAAAGAACAAGCGCTTTGAACATTTCCAATAAAGAAAAAGATAAAATTCTTGGTATTCTTGCGCATGATGTAAATAACAAATTGGGTGGTATTGCTTCACTTCTGGACATTATTCAAAACTATCAACTAGAAGCGGAAGAAAATAAGGAGTATCTTCAGTTGGCATCTGAAACTTGCATGGGAACGATTGATATTATTAGAGATCTTTTGGAATATTCTAAAAATATTGGTGAACAAAAAGAACTTTACCTCGAGAAAGTTAATTTCTTTGAATTTGTAAGCAGTTCAGTAGAAATGTACAAGCCCAAAGCTTTGAAAAAGTCAATTAAACTTAATGTTATTATTCCTGAAAAGGAGTTGGAAGGCCATATCAATAAACTGAAGTTTTCTAGAGTAATAGACAACTTGATAACCAATGCTATTAAATTTACCTCTGAAAATGGAAAGATAGACATTGGCCTGAATGACAAAGAAAATGAAATTTTATTGAGTATCAGGGATAGTGGTATAGGCATTCCTGAACATCTTAAAGAAGGTATTTTTACACCTTTTTCCAAATCAGGTAGACCTGGTACTCAAAATGAACAGTCTAATGGACTGGGACTATCTATCGTAAAAAATATCGTTGAGAGTCACAAAGGAAAAATTTGGTTTGAAAGCTTTGTCGGCAAAGGAACTACTTTTTATATCAGCTTGCCAAAATAATTCAACTTTAAGAATTCTTACTACCGTTTTTTAAGTCTCTTGTTCCTGTCTTTTTTTAATTTTTTCAACAGATCATTGATATTCAGATTGTATTTGATGTTATATACTACTCTGTCTTGTTTAGTAACATAAATGATATCTTCATAAAAAATATCAAATCCTACAGTATTCCCATATTTTAAGTTATAATTTACTCCTCCATAATATCTCATTCTATGAAATTTAATGGGTCTGCTGTCGAGTTTAAAAAAGAATTCATAAGCAAAATATATATCAGCCTTGCAATTTGGGATATTGTATTGTATTGAGATTTTTTCCCTTAAATATTGACTGGGTTCTTTAAATTCAATCATAAATTCAGGGTCAAAATTCCAGGTAGAAAATTGATATCTTGTCCTTGATACTACTTCTAAATCACCAAATTTTTTATCAAACTCCAAATTAGCAAAAAATCGATGTTGGTCATTATTGTATGAAGTAGCATATCTGTACCCCAATCCAACATCTACATTTTTATGTATTTTATAATTAAGAATCAGTTGAAAAACACTGGAGCTGAAATTTGTAATATCATCTCTTAATGAAAGCCTGTAATTAAAGTCAATTTTCCATTTTTTATTGAACTTATAAGTGAGAGAAGGTGTAATTCTTAATTGGTTGTCAATGTTTTGAGAGAACAATGAAGTGTAAAAAACAAAGCAACAGAATGTCAGAAAAATTCTAATCGCCACTATCGACTGTTGTTGGTAAAACATTTTCACTTTCTTTGGAGTAATAATAAACTTTTAATACCGCTGTATCTTTGAGATAATTGATTGAGACAACATCTACTTTATGAATATTCAAGTCAGTTCTGTCATTCAAATCCTTTATCAAATCTTCACGATATGCTTTTTTTATTAGATTGACATTGTCATAGACTATTTCTTTTGAATTTTCATTGTTAATAAAATTAAGCCTTTCTAAAGCAAAAGTCAGAGTTAAGATGACTAGATTGCATATGATCAAAATGCTAAAATCATCTGAAATATTTGCGAGTGAATTTAACATTCCTAACGAAACACAAACAAAGAAATAGCCCATATCCTTTATTGACACTACGATTGTTCGGTATCTGATAATTGAAAATATAGCGAATAGTCCAAAAGCAAAACCTATTTTTATTTTTGCAGCACCCAACAGATAACAGATCATAAAATTGATCACATTGAAAATGACAAAGGTGAATACAAAATCTTTATTCTTATATTTTGGATAATAAATCAACCCCACCAATATAAAAATTGCGATTAGGTCTATACCGGATCTAAATAAAAAATCATTAAGACTGAAGCTTAGGTTTTCTTGTATCTCGGGTTCCATAGTTTAGAGTTTTTCTATTGTTTTTAACAAGGGTAAAAAATTATTTTTTTTGATTCCAGATTTTAAGGACAAGATACCGTAAATGTATTTACTAAATCCTTGTTGTCTGAAGTGATTGTTTTTGATGATATTTTCTATTGAGGAGTGGCTATTCGATTTTGATTGTTTTATTTCCAGGACAAAAATGTCTTTCATGTCTTTTTTTGTATTATCATCTGAAAAAGAAATATTAAAATCTAAAGTCATTCGCTCAGTAAAAGAATGATTTACGAATGTGATTCTATTAAAATTATTCTTCAAGACTAAGTGCATGCCTGAAATATCTTTTCTCGTCATCTTTTGAATGCTGGCAAGGTATTTTTCCCCCAGTTCACTAACAATTTCATTCGTAAAAACTCTTATTTTGTTGGTTCTGCTTACTTTTTCTTTTTTCTTGATTTCAAAAAAACAAGATCCCGTTTCCAGGTATTTTCGACTTCTGACCTTAATTCTGTTTAGATATCCATTGTGGTGATCGTGATAAAATTGAAGGTTTTGAGTATCGAAATAATTATTCTCATAGGTAAAAATTCTATTGTTGCCAATTTCCAATACCTTGTAGTTTTCAGAGATAAAAGGAAGGATTAAGTCAAGGGAATTTTTATTTAAAAGATATTTACTATCGATTCTGTTTAACAAAGAAACCTCATCCAACTGTTGTAAGTCTACAGAAGGCAACGAATAGATGTATTTTCTTAATTCAATAGACATCAAATACTTATAATAATATCCTCTAAAATTACAATCTGTCTTTTATCGGTAATCTCTATTGTTCTCAACTGATAAATCTGATCCCATGCACAACTGTCGCAATCCCCAAAAACCCATATATCATATTTTCCTTTGTAGAGAAATTTAAACTCAAAAGATCCATCATAAGAACTATTGATATCGTCAAAATAGGCTGTCTCACCATGTTTACTAATATAAATCTTAACAGCTCCTATATAGGATTCTGCAACTAATACTCCATTTGAATTAAAATCTTTTGCATATATTTTCCCTTTGATAGTGGCCAATCCTCCATATCCTTCATCATGAGAACATGAAGTTAAAAGAATAAGAGATGAAATTAAGACTAAAGTAATGTGCTTGAGCATAGCTTATTTTATTATGGTAATTTTGAATGTAGAATGATAGTGTCTCAAGAGGTAAATTCCAGAAGTCAAGTCTGATAAATCAATTGTATTCTCTTTAAAAGCTTCTTTTTCTAAAACTACCTGCCCATACTGATTAAAAATGTAGATTGGTTCGTTGTTTTTTAAATCTGAGATTCTTAAATTCAGAAGTCCTGAAGTAGGATTTGGGAAAGCTATCAGTTCTACAGGATTTTCATAAACTGTCAAAGAAGATGGCGTTTCGTTGTTAACATTAAATGTAGCACCTTGAACTATAAAATTTCCTGTACCATTTGGAATTCTTGCAAAGGCTAGATCGGCAGATTGAGGACCAAAGAAGACCTGATCAATTACACCAAGTGTAGGATTCAAAAGCGTTACGGATTCACCGGTAGTAGAGGATAGTTTAAAGTTGGTATGATAAGGCCCATCTGTCTGATCTTCATCTGTCCATATAATCTGGTATCCATTGGCTGGAATGACAGTATTAACGGGTATTTGCCATTTAGCCAGGTTAGAAGTGTCATCTGTTAGATAAAATCCACCCAGGTCCAAAGCTGTT
>JBILRD010000145.1:0-5740 GCA_044372845.1 Saprospira sp.
CTTGTAGACTTTAGACTTACAGACTTTAGAGTAATAGACGCTATACTTTAAGATTATTAGATAACATGTTAAAAAACTGACGGCTAAGGTCTGATCAGGCTACTTTTTCCACCTTTCTCTTTGCTCTTTTTTCCGCATAAGCCATTGCTGCATCACGAACCCAGGCACCTTCTTCATGTGCTTTGGTACGAGCTTTCATGCGCTGTTTGTTACAGGGGCCGTTGCCTTTTACGATATTCCAGAACTCATTCCAGTCAATATCACCAAAATCGTAATGACCTCTTTCTTCATTCCATTTCAATTTGTCATCAGGTATAGTTACACCAAGGTATTCGGCTTGTTTAACAGTAGCGTCGACAAAATCCTGACGTAATTCATCATTTGATTTGCGTTTGATTTTCCATTTCATGGACTGTTCTGAATTAGTTGATTCGCTGTCATTTGGACCAAACATCATCAATGCAGGCCACCACCAACGGTTCATAGCATCTTGGAGCATTTTCTTTTGCTCTTCATTTCCACGACTCAATGAAATAAGAATCTCATATCCTTGGCGCTGGTGAAAGCTCTCTTCCTTACAGATGCGCACCATGGCTCTTGCATAAGGCCCATAAGAAGTACGAGTCAACATCACTTGATTCATGATTGCTGCACCGTCAACCAACCAGCCAACTGCTCCGATATCTGCCCAAGAAATAGTTGGATAATTGAAAATACTGGAATACTTAGCTTTACCAGTAAGTAATTGTTCGTACAATTCTTCACGGCTGATATCTAAAGTTTCAGCGGCACTATATAAGTACAAACCATGACCAGCCTCGTCCTGGACTTTAGCCAGCAGAGCAACTTTTCGGCGAAGAGAAGGTGCTCTGAGAATCCAGTTACCTTCCGGCAGCATTCCAACAATTTCAGAGTGAGCATGCTGAGAAATTTGACGAATCAAAGTTTTTCTGTAGGCCTCAGGCATCCAGTCCTTAGCTTCAATTTTAATTTCAGCGTTAATCTTAGCTTGAAATTTTTCTTCCAGATTGTGGATATTATTTTGAATTTCCATAGGTAGAATTTTTAATTATCTTGATGCAATTTAGCAAATGATTGTCATTAAAACAAGAAAAACGAACAGTTGTTCGTAAAATTAAATTATTTTAAAAACTCCTGCTTTACAAAAATACAAAAGCCAATCCGAAGACTGGCTTTTGAGTGTCATCAACAAAAATGATTTATTTTAAATCGAAGCGATCCAAATTCATCACCTTAGTCCATGCTGCGATAAAATCTTTGACGAATTTTTCTTTAGAATCGCTGCTGGCGTAAACTTCAGCAAGGGCTCTCAATTCGGAGTTAGATCCAAAAATTAGGTCGGCTCTAGTAGCAGTCCATTTTGTTTTACCTGTTTTTCTGTCTTTTCCAACAAAGGTTTCTTTATCATCAGAAGCTGCTGTCCAAACGGTGTTCATGTCCAAAAGATTCACAAAGAAATCATTGCTAAAAACATCCTTTTGGTTGCTTAGCATTCCAAGCTTAGAATTATCAAAGTTTGTATTCAATGTTCTCATACCACCTAATAAAACTGTCATTTCAGGAGCAGTCAAAGTAAGTAACTGGGCTTTATCTACTAATAATTCTTCAGTTGGAACCGTGTATTTGATTTTCAGGTAGTTGCGGAAACCATCAGCTTGAGGTTCAAGAACTGCCATTGAATTGACATCGGTTTGTTCTTGAGAAGCATCCATTCTTCCAGGAGTGAAAGGCACTTTGTAATTGTAACCGGCATTTTGAACAGCCTTTTCAAGAGCAGCAGATCCAGCTAAAATGATCATGTCGGCCATGGAAACTTTTTTAGACTTGGATTTTTCGTTGTAACTTTTTTGAATTTCTTCAAGCTTTGTTAACACCTTATCCAATTGTTTTGGATTGTTGACTTCCCAGTTTCTTTGAGGTAACAATCTGATTCTGCTGCCATTAGCACCACCTCTTCTGTCGGAACCTCTGTAAGTAGAAGCTGAAGCCCATGCTGTAGAAACCAGTTCACTGATAGATAAATCGCTTTTTAAAATTTCAGCTTTTAATTTATCAATATCTTTTTGATTGATCAGCGCATGATTCAAAGCAGGAATTGGATCTTGCCAGATTAAGTTCTCTTTTGGCGCTTCAGGTCCAAGATAAGTTGAACTTGGGCCCATATCGCGGTGTGTCAATTTGAACCAAGCACGAGCAAAAGCGTCGGCAAATTTATCAGGGTTTTCTAGGAAACTTCTTGAAACTTTTTCATAAACCGGATCAAATCTCAAAGATAAATCCGTTGTCAACATAGTTGGCAGGTGTTTTTTATTTGGATCAAAAGCATCCGGAATTTTTGCTTCAGCATTTTTCGCCACCCATTGGTTTGCGCCGGCAGGACTTTTGGTAAGTTCCCATTCGTTGTTGAAAAGGATTTTGAAGAAACCATGTCCCCATTTAGTTGGAGTGGAAGTCCAGGTTACTTCTAATCCGGAAGTGATAGCATCTTTTCCTTTGCCTGTTCCGTAAGTGCTGGTCCAACCCATACCTTGTTCTTCGATAGCAGCAGCTTCTGGTTCTGGTCCTACATTAGATGCAGGTCCGGCACCATGTGTTTTACCAAAGGTATGACCACCGGCAATCAAAGCAACGGTTTCTTCATCATTCATTCCCATACGACCAAAAGTTTCACGAATGTCCTTTGCAGCAGCTATAGGATCAGGGTTGCCATTAGGTCCTTCAGGATTTACATAAATTAAACCCATTTGAACGGCAGCCAGAGGGTTTTCCAATTTTCTACCTTCAGCATAACGCTTATCATCCAACCATTTTTTTTCCGCACCCCAGTATACATTATCTTCTGGTTCCCAAACATCTTCTCTTCCACCGGCAAAACCGAAAGTTTTAAAGCCCATGTCTTCCAAAGCCACATTACCTGCTAGAATCATTAAATCTGCCCAAGAGATTTTGCTGCCATATTTTTGTTTGATAGGCCATATTAGTCTTCTTGCCTTGTCGAGATTGCCATTGTCAGGCCAGCTGTTCAACGGAGCAAATCTTTGTTGTCCGGCGCGAGAACCGCCACGACCGTCTCCGGTACGGTAAGTTCCGGCGCTATGCCAGGCCATACGAATGAAAAATGGACCATAATGACCAAAATCCGCTGGCCACCAGTCTTCAGATTTAGTCATCAATTCGCGAAGGTCTTTCTTCAAAGCTGCGTAATCCAGACTTTGAAACTCTTTTTTATAGTCAAATTTCTCCCCCATCGGATCAGATAGGCCAGAATTTTGACGAAGTACTTTTAAGTTTAACTGACTTGGCCACCAATCACTATTTGTAGTTCCAACACTGATTGTTTTTGGACCTTCGGAAGAAGTTCCGTGCATGACAGGGCATTTTCCTTTTCCCATATCTTCTTGAGCTTGTAGATGAAAAGCTAATCCTAGGCTAATAAATAATAGTGTTTTCTTCATGAACTAAGTATATTTAATAATAAATTAAATTCTATCAACGCCCAAAATAATGAACTTGTTGATTTCTTGTTCAATGATATTATCAATAACGCTATTGATATAATATATGGTTGGAGTGTTGAAAAACAAAAGGTTGCTCATTTTCATGAACAACCTTTCTCAGAATATCGAAAAGAGTATTAGTCTTCGCTTCTACTCAAAGCATAAATTACTAGACCAAAACCGATTTTGTTGATAGCATCTGCAATGTTGTAAACAATATCCATTGCGTGTAATGCAGAAGCCTTGTCTGCAACTAATTTCAATCCAAACAAACCACCGTCAGTACCTAAGATATAACCTAATGGGTAGATTGCCCAACCAACTAATACAAACCAAGCAAGAATACGGGTTGCTTTTGCAACTTGAGGACCTGCATTTTGAGCCAATTTAGCAACTTCACCAAACCATACCAGGTATGCAATATAGAAGTATGCTGCACCTGAAATTACGCCCCAAAGTACGCTTTGTGTTGGATCTAAAACTTCACCTACATAACCAGTAATTAACATTACCAATGAAGCGAAAATCAATTTCCACAATAAAGAAATTTTGGCTCCAGCTTTTTTAGTAATTAAATAAAACTCAACACACATAAGAGGAACAGTTAGGATCCAGTCAACATAACGGAAAAAAGTGGGTGAATCTCCTGTTTCGAGGTTGTAACCTCTCATGTAATAATAGTGAACTGCTGCAATAAAAGTAATCAATCCAGAAACCAAGATAGACGTACGCCATTTTTTATCTGTATTGTTTAACTCTAAAAAGAAAAAAGCGGAAGCTGCCATCATGGCCATTGTTCCAATGAAAAAAGTAAATGCGACGTAATTGTCGGCTGCAATTTTTAAATGTTCCATAACTAGTTAGTTTTTTGTTTAACAATTTATAACATTTTGAGAAACAAGGTTAAACAAAAATAGTTTTAAAAATGATGATCTTAGTCAAGATACATTATTTGACATTTCAACTTTTTAATATATAAAAGCGAGTAACAACAGGGGTTTTGGCATAAATATTTGATTTTAAATTAATTAAAAATTTTTTTTATTTTTTTTAAACTTTCTGTTTTTTGATAAAAAAAATATTTTTTAAAAGGGGTTGATTCCCTAAATTAAGAGGAAAAAGAAATACTATTCAGAACATATTTTATTATTAATCAATGGATTTTCGAACTACTTTTTTAAAAGCACCAAACAAAAAGAGCTCAAAAACTTTCGTTCTTGAGCTCCAAATAGATATTGATTGATCTTTAAATTGAAATTAAGCAGACTATCTTTTAAATGTCATCAAAATTGATCACGACCTTTTCAGTTTTTGGAAAGGCCTGGCAGGTAAGGATAAATCCGGCTTCAACCTCTTCTTTTACTAGGGCATAGTTGCGTTCCATTTCAACTTCTCCTTCTAAAACTCTTGCCTTGCAGGTGCAACAAACGCCACCTTTACAGGCAAAAGGCAGATCGGCACCCTCTCTCATGGCAGCATCCAAAAGATTGGATTGCCCATATGGAAGGTCAAAAGTGAATGTTTTGCCATCAGATGTAACAGTTACCTGGCTTACCTTGCCTTCATCCTCCTTGGAAATAACCATCTTTGCTGCACCATGTTCGGAACCTGGAGAAGAAAATAATTCAAAATGTATTTTTTCTTCAGCTACGCCAGCATCTTTCAAACTGTCATTGACTGCATGAATCATCGATTCAGGACCACAGATAAAAAATTCATCCCCTGTTTTTACGTCAATCAAGCCATTGAATAAATCGCTACATTTTTCCGTTGTGATTCGACCATTAAAGATCGTTTCTTCCAATTTTTCACGGCTTAGCAGATAATAAACGCTTAAACGGTTCATGTATTTATTCTTCAAGCCTTCTATTTCCTCATGGAAGATAATGGATAGGGTATTTTTATTTCCATAAACCAAAGTCACAGTACTTTCTGGTTCGGTTCTTAAAACGGTCTTCATGATCGACATCATGGGTGTTATACCACTGCCTGCGGCAAAGAGGATATAGTTTTTCTTATTTCCTGCTTTGATTTCTGTGTGGAAGTGTCCGGCGGGAGGCATTACTTCCAGATAATCTCCTTTTCTGAGTTGTTCATTGGCAAAGGTCGAAAATTTTCCTTCAGGCAATTTTTTTACAGCTACTCTCCATTCATTCTCTAAAGGACTGGAACAAAGAGAATAGTTTCTACGAACGTCTTCTCCACCAATAATGGTCTTTAAT
>JBILRD010000147.1:0-5735 GCA_044372845.1 Saprospira sp.
TCCATAGATGCTATGCTGCCAAAACTCATGAAAGATGAGAAAAAGATGAACGAAGTAACCGACTATCTTTTCGACCTGCTCGAAAGACATAGCCTTTTTAAAGCATCGGAATATCTGGCATTGAAAGTCCTGAATGAAAGCAGTTGTACCATCGATAACAACCTCGCCAAACAACTCGAGACCTATCGAGCTATGAAAAAAGGTAATATCGCTCCCGATATATTATTGAATGCTGAAATTTATAGCTCCAAAATTTCTAAAGAAAATCTTCCAAAGAAATTATCAGAAATACAATCGGAATATACCCTTGTAGTTTTTGGCGCTGCCTGGTGTCAGAAATGCACCGAGGAATTGCCAAAAATTGCCGGTCTTTACAGTAAATGGAAGGAAAAAGGTCTGGAGGTTTTGTCTATTTCGCTGGATGACAAAAAAGAAGAATTCTTAAATTTCAGCAAGGATTTTCCTTTTATTTCCTATTGTGATTTCAAAAAATGGGATAGCCCTGTTGCTAATCAATACTATGTTTTTGGTACACCCACTATGTTTTTATTAGACAAAAAAAGGGAAATTATCTTAAGGCCTATTTCCGTGCAGCAAATGGATGCCTGGGTAGACTGGTATTTGAATCCTGATAAAAAATAAACCTTATTGTTTTTTAATTATGAATCAATGGTTTTAACCGTTGATTTACCTGTGCCAAGGAGAGGTCTGGGATTTATCCCAGAATGATTTAATATTCTAAGACTAAAGTCATAGCCTCATCCGGTGGATATATTTCACAGAATGAATTCAGTGAAATATTGATGGGTTTACCCTGAAATATTGTAAAAACCAAGGTGAGTTCTGGGATTTATCCCTGAATAATTATTTTTACCCCAAATCCAACATTTTACCCGCAAAAACCACATTCATTCAAATAATTACCCTGACTTTGTTACAAGAAATTCAAATAATTACCCTGACTTTGTTACAAGAAATTCAAATAATTACCCTGACTTTGTTACAGATATATGTAATTTATTTTACATTTGTATAAAAATCATGTGTTTATGGAAAGGGAAGCTTTTGGTCATTTATTAGTCTGGAAAAAAAGTAAAAACAGGAAGCCACTGGTTCTCCGTGGCGCTCGTCAGGTTGGTAAAACAACTTTGGTCAATCAATTTGCTAAAACCTACAAACAGTATGTTTATCTGAATTTGGAAAGACCATCTGACCTGAAATATTTTGAGGAATTTGACAATGTTAAGGATATTGTTGCATCAATTCATTTGAACGCAGAATTAGAGGCAGATTACAACAATACCTTGCTTTTTATCGATGAAATTCAGGAATCTCCTAAAGCCATTGCTCTGTTGCGATATTTTGCTGAAGACCTTCCGGATCTGCATGTTATTTCAGCCGGTTCATTACTTGAATTTGCGCTTAACCAGGTAAAAAACTTTCCTGTTGGTCGAATTCAGTACCTCTATCTTTTTCCGCTCAATTTCAGGGAATTTTTATTGGCACTTGGAAAAAAAAATGCGCTAAAAGCTCTGGATTCTATTCCTCTTTCTGATACTTCTTTTGAAATTCTGATGGGTTCTTTCCGGAAATATGCTATAATCGGAGGGATGCCGGAAGTTGTTAAAAATTATTTGGAAAAAGAGAACTTTGCCGGTTTGCATCATATCTATGAAAGTATTTGGACAACCTACAAAAACGATGTGAGGAAATATGCTCAGAATGCAACCGAGGAAAAAGTGATTTTTCATATCATGAATTCAGCATGCAATTATCTGGATGAAAGAGTAACTTTTCAAAATTTTGGAAACTCAAATTATCGTTCCAGGGAGGTGGGAGAGGCTTTTAGGTCTTTGGATGATGCCAAGGTTATACAAATTATCTATCCGACAACCGAGCTAACTTTTCCTATTAAGACTGACTACACTAAAAAACCAAGGCTTCAGTTTTTGGATAGCGGATTGGTGAATTATGATTTAAAAATTCAGCATGAGCTTATTGCACTTTCTGATTTAAGTGAAGCTTATAGAGGTGCTTTAGTACCCCATATCATAACTCAGGAACTGATCTCTTTGAATAGACATCATTACGAAAAGCCACATTTTTGGGTCAGGGAGAAAAAGCAATCATCTGCTGAAGTAGATTTGGTTTATTATCACGAGGGTAAAGTCATTCCCATTGAGATAAAATCCGGAAAAATAGGAAAACTAAGGTCTTTACACCAATTTATGGACCAATGTCCGCACCATTATGCAGTTAGAATCTATGCAGGAAAATTTGAAGTGCTGAAGATTGAATCATCGTTAAGTAAACCATTTTATTTAATGAATTTGCCCTATTTTCTTGGGACTAAAATTCCTGAATACCTCAATTGGTTTACCGAAAATTACTGATTATTATTATTGGAGCATATTTGTTTTACCTTATAACCGATTATTTTCTTATTTTTGCAACCTTATTGCATCTTCAATATAATTTTTATGCACGAACATTTTTGGATCGCACTTTCTTTGGCTGTTTTTGCTGGTTTATCAACTGGAGTAGGATCAGCAATTGCTTTTTTTGTAAAGGATCGCAACAATACAAAATTCTTGACGCTGTCGCTTGGTTTTGCTGCAGGTGTAATGATTTACGTGTCTTTCATGGAGATTTTTCCTCATGCTTTGGAAGAATTAGAGAACATTAAGCAACCAAAATATTTTGGGATATTGGCATTTTTTGGAGGAATGTTGTTGGTAGCGTCCATCGATAAAATTATTCCACATGATGACAATCCGCACGAATTCATGTCCAAAGAGGAGAGAGAACAGGCTGTAGCTGAAATGGAAGCAATAAAAACTGGTAAAGAAGTTTCACCGGCAGCAAAGAAAAGGTTGATGAGAATCGGTATGATGACTGCTCTTGCATTAGCTTTACATAATTTTCCTGAAGGGATAGCCACTTTCGTTTCTGCACTCAATAATGTATCTTTGGGTGTAACCATCGCAATCGCTATTGCTTTACACAATATTCCAGAAGGTATTGCTGTGTCAATGCCGGTTTATTATGCTACCGGAAGCCGATCCAAAGCTTTTTGGTATTCTTTTATTTCGGGAGTAGTAGAGCCAGTTGGCGCGATTTTGGCTTATTTTATTTTAATGCCATTTTTGAATGAAATGGTCATTGCAATTCTTTTGTCAGGAGTTGCAGGTATTATGGTTTTTATTGCCTTGGATCAGTTGCTTCCCGCTGCAGAGCAGTACGGCGAACATCATATCAGCGTGTATGGGATGGTAGCCGGAATGGCATTGATGGCTATCAGTTTATTGATGCTCAATCACGCACACTAATCTTAACAAACTACATTTTTTTGGTAAAACCCTTATGAGCGAACACATACAAATACTCGAAATAAGATCTGAATTGGGAGCCGGAACTCGCGGAGCCAGTCTTGGTATTGGAGCCGTTAAAGTGGCATCCTTAAAAGTTTCTGACCCATATTTTGCTCAATATCCGCTTCACTTGGTGCCAAATGAAAATGAACTTCTTTTTCGTCCGACAGCAACCACCAAACATGCAAAATATATCAAAGGTATATTAAAAGTTTACAACTATGTTGCAGAAGCAATGGATGAACTTTTGCATGAGAAAACGGAGTTTATCGTAATCCTTTCAGGGGACCATTCTTCTGCAGGAGCTTCAATTTCTGGTTTAAAAACAGCCTTCCCGGATAAAAGATTGGGCGTCATATGGGTAGATGCTCATGCCGATATGCATACGCCTTATACCACGCCATCAGGCAATCTTCATGGAATGCCACTGGCTTTGGCGATGGGTTTTGATAATCTTGACAAAAGAAGAAATGACCTCTCTCCTGAAGTAAGTATGTACTGGAATCAGTTAAAAAATGTGGGTAATATTTCTCCGAAATTAAATCCTGAAGATCTCGTTTTTATAGCACTTAGGGATACAGAGGAGGAAGAGGATTTTTTAATTGATCAGCACGAAATTAAAACCATAAGAGTCAAAGAAGTCCGTGAAAAAGGTGCTCAGCGAATTGCTGATGAAACATTAGAATATCTCAAAGATTGTGAAATGCTCTACATCTCTTTTGATGTGGACAGTATGGATTGTAATTTGGTTTCTAAGGGTACCGGTACTCCCGTTCCAGATGGCTTGTCTGTTCAGGAAGCTCAGGATATCCTCTGCCGTTTGGCAAAAGATGAACGACTCGCCTGTATGGAAGTGACAGAGGTGAATCCACTATTGGACGAAAAGTGTAATTTGATGGCGGAAACAGCCTTTAATATTCTTAGAAAAGTAACGGATGTGGTAGAAGATAGACTGAGAAAAAAGTAAAAAACTATTCGTTAGTCTTTATAGCGTAGGCCGTTTCAACAAGATCTCTGTAGTGGCCATCTTCCTTTTGCATCAATTCTGAATGGGTTCCACGCTCCAGAACCTGACCCCTTTCAATGACCAATATATTATCTGCATGTTGTATGGTCGAAAGACGATGCGCTATGATAATGGATGTTCTTTTTTCGATCAGCTTTTCAATAGCATGTTGAATAACAGATTCAGTTTCAGGATCAATAGCCGAGGTCGCCTCATCCAATATTAAAATACTGGGATTAAATACCAAAGCTCTTACAAAAGAAATCAACTGTCTTTGTCCCATCGATAAAGTAGCACCTCGCTCCATTACCTGATAGTCATAATCGCCTGGTAATCTTCTTATAAATTCATCAGCTCCAATTAATTTTGCAGCTTCAATGACTCTTTCCTTGCTGATGCTTTCGTCCTTCAAGGAGATGTTATCATATATAGAACCTGAAAATAAGAATACATCTTGCAGAACAATTCCAATATGCTTTCTAAGACTATAAATCTCATAATCCCTTAATTCAATCCCATCTATCAAAATTTTTCCTTTTTGAATTTCATAAAAACGATTCAAAATATTGATAATAGTTGATTTTCCGGCACCTGTACTACCAACCACTGCCATGGTTTTTCCTGCTTCTAGTTCAAAGGAGATATCTTTTAAAATCCATTGTTCAATGACATCTTTATCTTTGTCTTGATCGTAACTGAAATATACATTTTCAAACTTTAGATTACCTTGTATGCTTCCTGCTTCAATACTGCCATTATTGGAATTATTGTTGCTGTTGTCAAGAATTTCAAAAACTCTTCTTGCCGCTACCATCCCCATTTGTAATGAATTGAATTTATCTGCCAGCATTCTGACAGGTCTGAAAAGCATGCCAAGGTAAAGAGGGAAGGCAATCAGTACACCCAGAGTCAACTGATTGTCTATCACAGCACCGGCACCATACCAGACCATCAATCCTAAAGAGGCGGCAGATAAAATCTCTACAATAGGGAAGAATATGGCATAATAAAAAATTGATTTGATGTTAGCTTTGGTATATTTTTGATTAATGGCTTCGAATTTTTTCCACTCCTGTTCTTCCGCATTAAAAATTTGAACAATCCTCATACCGCTGATTCGTTCTTGAAGAAAAGCATTCATATAGGATACCTGGGATCTGATAATTTCGTATGATTTTTTTACAGCTTCCTTGAACCAATACGAGGACCAGATCAAAAATGGAAGTGTAATTAAACAGACTAAGGTTAATTGCCAACTGGTATAAAACATCATACCCAAAACGACTACCAGCGTTAATAGATCGGCAATGATGGTAATAACTCCTTCAGAGAATACCGTATTGATGATTTCAATGTCA
>JBILRD010000179.1:0-5076 GCA_044372845.1 Saprospira sp.
ACTCAGGATGCTTGGTTACTGAAACCATCCAGATTTCTGAACCTTCCGATATAAATATAACTTCTACAAGATACACCAATGCTTACGGTTACGATTTGAAATGTTTTGGTGATGCTAATGCCAGAGTTTCCGTTTTGGCTAATGGCGGTACTGGTAAAAAATATTACAACTGGTCAACCGGAGATACAACTACACAGTTGAGAAATTTATCTTCAGGTATTTACACTTTACTAGTTTCTGATGATAATGGATGTAATGCTTATTCTAACATATTGATTTCTGAGCCAACAGCATTAACGGTATCTGCTTCAGTAATCAGCGGACCCACAGTGGTTGGTGCAACAGACGCTGAGGCAATTGCTACTGCTTCTGGAGGTACGGGTACTTACAGTTTTGAATGGTCAAATGGTATACTTGGTGGTGAATTGTTTAATGTTGGTGCAGGTACATACTCAGTTAAAGCTACTGATGCGGTGGGTTGTTCTGATCGAGTAATTCTTACTATTATCAATCCTTTAAACAACACTATCAGTACAACACCAGCTTCTACAGGTGGCAGTCGTAACGGTAGCAGAAATATCAGCTTGACAGCTAACCAACTTAGACCTGTAATGCCTCAATTAGTTACACCAAACACTGCAGGTTTCAACAGCAACTTCACCATCAAAAACTTAGAAAATTTTCAGGATACTGAATTGACCATCTTCAACATGATGGGACAACAATTAGCCAGCTACAAAAACTACAGCAACGAATGGAATGGAGTGAATGGCAACAATGAAGAATTAACAAACGGAACATATGTTGCAGTATTAAAATATACAGTAGACGGAGTTACTGAAGTTGTGACAACTCAGGTTGTAGTGGCTAGATAAAAATAAAAGTAAGTAAAATTTGAATGTTGATAAAAATAGTAAAAAAAACCGGTCGAGTACTCGACCGGTTTTTTTGTTGTCTGTCAAAAGGTATTAAGAAGCACAAAGAAAAACCTTTGTGAACCTTAGTGTCTTTCTGTCTTTGTGGCAATTATAATTACTACATCACCTAGGGATGAATCCGAATAACCAGGAAATAATACCTAGTCTCTTTTTGTTATGATATCTAAGGATAAATCCAAACCGCCTAAGGTTAAAACCTTAGTCTCATCTGGTATCAATATCTCAGGATAAATCCTTTCGATATTTTTCCTTCGCGAATCCAAGAGTCTTAGTGGCAAATAATCTTCCGCCACAAAGACGCCAGGGCACAAAGATTCACAAAGACTTTTTTCTGTAAGATCTCGCTCTGGAATAATCTATTCCAGATTCCCGACTATTCTACTCCAAATTATTGAAATTCTTTGCGACTCTTCATTGCGATTTTTGTGTGAACCAAAACACCATGCTTACCCATTCCAAATTCTTCTATTCCTGATTCCAGATTAAGTACCCCTTTAGGTAAATTACCCAAAATTCAACATCGCGGAAAATACCGTAGTACAGGGTTGAAAAACCATCGATCTTTGTTACATCAAATTATTAAAAAACAAACAAAAACATCAACATTATGAAAACGAACAAAACAATTTTCGCAGCAGTATCAGCAATCGCTTTTCCTTTTATCCTTGCAATAGTTTTTGCAGTGTCTTTACCTCTTTTTGTAAAAGCACAATGTATGACACTTTCTTTTCAAGCTTCAGATTTCAATGGTTCTAATATCAGTTGTTTTGGTGCAAACGATGGAGCTGTATTTGTAAATGCTATCGGACCTAATCGTCAAATGACATACCAATGGTCAAACGGACAAACAGATGCGCAGGCACAAAACCTGACAGCTGGAACTTACACAGTGACTGTAACTGATAATTCTGGTTGTGTAGCTACTGGTTCTTTTCAAATTAACCAACCTGCTCCAATGACTTTTACTACTCAATCTGTTTCAACATCTTACGGATACAATCTTAAATGTAATGGCGATGCTAACGGTAGGTTGACTTCTTTAGCTACAGGCGGAACAGGTAAAATTTTATACAACTGGTCTAACGGTAACCAGACAGCTTTTGCAACAGATTTGAGTGCAGGTACATATAGTATCTCTGCTACAGACGAAAACGGATGTGTTGCTGTAAATAATGCAACAATCACTCAACCGACAGCAGTATCTGTAACAGCAGTAGTTATCAGTCAGCCAAGTGCGGCAGGTGCTACAAATGCAGAAGCTATGGCGTCAGCAAATGGAGGTAGCGGAAGTCATAACTACGAATGGTCAAATGGTGAATTGAGTAACGAGTTGTATAATGTAGGTGCTGGTTTGTACACTGTTAAAGCTATCGATGCACTTGGTTGTTCTGCAACCGTATCAATTAGCATAGTAAATCCACTTAGTACGACAATCACAACAGGAAATCAAGGTGGAAGATCAAATTCTAGCCGCGGAAACGGCGCCCAAGTGTTGAGACCTTAAAATAAAAAATGTTTTATAAAGTTGATGTTTTAAATAATACGAATCCCGGTTAAGTTTATACTTATCCGGGATTTTTCTTTTATTGCATGGTTTTTGTTAATTTAAAAATTCAAAATTATAACCATGAGGTTTAGTACTATTCTATTATTGTTTATTTCAATTAGTTTAAGTGCACAATCTGATCAGAAGGACGAAGAAAAGACCTTTCCAAGTTTGAATTCCGGTATTGTGTACAGTCAATCTTCAGAGGAACTCTTAAAAGAAGCCATCAACCATTTTGATGGAAAACGCTATGAGTTGTGTTTAGATTATCTGCAACAGGCCATTAAAGTGAATAAAAATTTAGAATTAAACGATATTCTATATTATTATCAATCCTTAACCTTTTTGAAACTGAAAAGGATAGGAGAGGCACTTAGCTCAATTGATCAGGCAATCACGCTGAATTCGAATAAAAATAATTATTACTCATTAAGAGCTGAATTATCAATGCAATTGGGTGATTTCAGTAAGGCTGAATCGGATATATCAATTATTGTAGCAAAAGATGCTCAAAATGAATGGGCTTTGTTATCCAGGGCTATTATTCAGCAAAAAAAAGGTATGCTTAAGGAAGCGCTCCAATCCTATAATATTCTAATCAATAAAAATCCTAATTATTCTGAAGCATACTTGTACAGAGGAATGCTTCTGTTGGAAGCAGGAGTAGCCGATAAAGGTTGTGAGGATTTAAATAAAGCTGAGATGCTGGGAAATTTAGAGGCAAAAAATCAAAGAAGTCAATATTGTAGATAGATTTTATTTGGTTCCCTCGACAATTAAAGCTGCTTCTTGACTTTTAAAAAGCGGAAACTGACTCATATATTCGTTGATTTCTCCTTTTACTCTTTGGATAGTTCCTTCATTGTCAATATTTGTAATGATTTGATCTATCCATTCTACTACTTGTAGACAATCTTTTTCAACAAAACCACGAGTAGAAAGTGCCGGTGTTCCAACTCTTATACCAGAAGTGACCATCGGAGATTCTGTATCAAATGGAACCATGTTTTTATTGACGGTGATATCCGCTTTGATTAACGTTTCTTCAGCTTGTTTTCCATTAACTTTTTTGGATCTCAGGTCGAGGAGCATCAAATGGTTATCGGTGCCACCAGAAATGATGTTGTATCCTTTTTCAACAAAGGATGCAGCCATAACTCTAGCATTTGATCTAACCTGTTCCTGATATGTTTTGAAACTATCTTGTAGTGCCTCATGAAAGGCTATAGCCTTGGCAGCGATGACATGTTCCAGTGGACCGCCTTGGGTGCCAGGGAAAACAGCAGAATTTAAAAGGACGGACATCTTTTTTGGATTGCCGGATTTTTCCCATACCTCTCCAAATGTATTAGAATAATCTTTTCCAACCAGGATCATCCCGCCTCTTGGCCCTCTCAATGTTTTATGAGTGGTGGTGGTAACAATATGGCAATATTCGAGAGGGTTTTTCAATAGACCAGCGGCGATAAGTCCCGCAGGATGTGCCATGTCACACCAAAGCGTTGCGCCAATTTTATCTGCGATATTTCTGAAACGCTCATAATCCCATTCTCTGGAATAAGCAGATGCGCCGCACAGTAAAATTTTTGGTCTTTCCTTTAAAGCAGTAGCTTCTACTTTATCCATGTCAATCAGACCATTATGCTCTTCAACGCCATAAAAAACAGGTCGATATAATTTTCCTGAAAAGTTAACAGGTGAACCATGAGTCAGATGTCCACCATGAGCAAGATTAAAACCCATAATGGTATCTCCTGGTTGAACACAAGCCAGATAAACTGCTGCATTGGCTTGAGCACCTGAATGCGGTTGAACATTCACATATTCAGCATTATATAACGCTTTGGCACGATCTATAGCCAATTGTTCTATTTCATCAACTACTTCACAACCACCATAATATCTTTTGCCGGGATAACCTTCAGCGTACTTGTTGGTCAAACAAGAACCCATTGCCTGCATCACCTGAGCACTGACGATATTTTCAGATGCAATCAATTCAAGGCCAGCACTTTGACGATGCCATTCTGCATGAATCAATTCTTTGATTCTATTATCTTGAAGCATAAAATATTTAAGGTAGAAGTGTTACTGAAATTTTAATACAAAAGCCTAAGCATTATTGATGAAAATATAATACATCAAGCCTAATAATACCAAAAGACCAACAACAGCAACAATTGTTAAATTTCTAATCTGTCTCTTATCAGTTTCGGTAGGAGCTGAATATAATTGAGGTTGATTGCTCACAACTGGATTTTCAGCGACTTGCTTTTTACGTTCTTTACGAGATACTTTTTTCTCGTGGGAAGAACCACTCGGGATATATTGTTTTCTTGACATATCTGTTTTATATTTAATTCAAAAGTGTAAGTTACTAATCAAAGCACAAAAATAAAAAAATCACAGTGTTTTTAGTAATAATAATGTTTTTTTGATGCTTCTATTTAACTTTGTATGATCAAAAGTACATTCAATGAAATCTTTGGAAGACTATCACAATCAACTGCCCTACAGAAAAACCAATGACGATAAACTCGGCAATATATTGTTGAAAATGATGGAACATTATGGATTGAAAGCCAAATTTAA
>JBILRD010000148.1:0-5719 GCA_044372845.1 Saprospira sp.
AATCTAAGGTAAATAGGTATCAGGGCGATAAAAGTGTATTGGTGCAGTTCCTCGTCAATAATCTTATCAACAGGATTTTTAATCATTAAGTACTTTGATCCGGCAATTTCATATGGTTTCCTGATGGATTGAGTCTCAAATTGACAATCACTTTTGTAGGGTTGGATTTTATTGTTATTCCAATAAATCAGCGTATCTGTCTTGTCATAGACTAGTATGCTGTATGGCTTTTCTTCGAACTTTTTTACACTGTCGAGGTCGAAATCATTATCAATAGCTTTGTTGATAAAATTTTCGTTCGAAAACAATTTATTAACCTCTTCCTCAACAGTATGTAACTTTTTTTCAAGTTTTTGTGCAAACCCTTTTACATCGGGTGTTCTGCTGGAAAATATTTCAATTTGCCATGAGATGCCCCAAAGCAAAATTGAAAAAAGAGTAAATAGAATAAATTGTTTCAGAGTTTGGTTAAACATGTAGTAATTTGTTTAACTGGATTTTTTGACTTTACAATAGCCTTATTAAATGTGCTTGTATATGACACAATTAGCGTGCATGCCACCACCAACTGAAGATAAAATGATATTGTCTCCTTTGTTGATTTGATGACCTTCCAATTTACCTTTCATGATCCAATCCAATAACATGGGCAAGGTTGCAGCAGAACTATTTCCCCAATGTTGAACAGTTAAAGGAAAAACTTCTTCAGGCATACTGTCCTGACCGTTCATTTCATATAACTTTTTAATCAACTGTCTGATCATTTTTTCGTTGGCTTGATGCATCAAAATTTTGTTGACTTTCTGAATGGGCAAGGAAGCTTTTTTCAGGCACTCATCAATGGCAGTGGGAACTTTTTCCATGGCATATTTGAATACGCTTCTGCCTTGCATTTTTACATAAATTCTTTCATGATCTGAACTGTCATGAGAATAGCCCATTCTTAAATAATCGGCCTTGTCGACACTGTCTGTTACGGTTTTGTGACAGATAATCCCAACAGGTTCATCGCTTTCAACAGCCTCTAGTATAACAGCTCCGGCACCATCTCCAAACAACATGGAATCAATGTCGTGTGGGTCTAAAACTCTTGACATGACATCAGCACCAACAACCATGATTCTTTTTGCATCACCGCTTCTGATGTAATAGTCTGCTTGTATAACAGCCTGTAACCAGCTTGGGCAACCAAAAAGAATGTCGTAGGCTACACAGTTAGAATTGAGGATGCCCAGCTTGTTCTTGACTTTTGCTGCTACATTGGGCAACATATCTGTAAAATGATTATCTGCCCTTACATCTGCAAAATTATGCGCAACAATAAGGTAGTCTAAAGTTTCACCGTCAATGCCTGAAGATTTTAGAGCATCTTTAGCGGCAAAAATGGCAATGTCCGATGTATTGTATTGTGCTTTGGCATATCTTCTTTCAACAATTCCGCTGATTTCGGTTAATTTATCCAGAATTTCGGCTGTAGGTTTACTGTTTTGAATGTGTTCAGCATTGAAAAATGTGTTGGATTCAAAAGATGAATTGGGCATAATCTCTGTTGGTAAATATGATCCTGTGCCTATTATTCTCGAGTAAATTTTCTTCATGGTTTAAATCGATTCGTTTAATTTTAATCAAGCTTTGAATTAGCTTTGCAAAGTTACATTTTTTTTGGTTCTCGCCTAAATAGATTTACCTGCTTTTCAAACTGATAATTATTCAATTTTGATTGTTTTAAGTTGAAACGGTTTTCAGCTTCTCGAATGCTAGGGTTTTTGCCAAAAAATAAATTAAAATTTAATGTTTGATTAGCTGTAAAACTGACTTTGGAATATGAAATGTTGTTTTTAGGTTTTTATCCTTAATAACAGTCAACTTCATTTGAACAATTTTTTTGAATATAAGCTCGGTCTTTATAATTGTTGAGTTAACCAACCCTCAATTTTGCAGCATAATTCCATAAATAATGTGGTAAAGGTTCGTTTAATTTCCATTTGATATTCATGGGTTTTGCTCCATAATGTTCATTGAGGATGCCTTCACCTACAAAAACATAACCCATCGTATTTCCAAATTCATCTTTGGCTTTTTCTCTTACGAATAACAATATTTTCTTTTTCTTTTCTTTATGCTTGATATATGATAACCCTTTTGAAGTATCAGGACCAGCAGCGTTTTGACTTTGCCAATGAAAAAGGTATTCATTAATTGCGTAATCATCATACATAGTTGTAGGTGAGAAATTTTCTTCAGATTTAACCAGGTTAATGAATAGTAGTTCGGTATTTAATTCTTTATTTTCTGCAACTCCAACACCAATTCTGTTAGATGAAGCCTTTTCAAAAGTATTCATGCGAAAAGCTGCTAGTATTTGATCTCTGGTATATCTAGCATGGACTTTTAAAGGTTGATGGTATGGTAGTTGAATTTCAATTTCTCTGAAATCTATTTTATCTTCTAAAATTTCAAGAACTTCTTTGATTTCATTTACTAGCACGTTGTTTTTTCCAATCGCCCGAATACTTTCTTCGAGAGAAACAAAACCGCCTGCATTTTGCCAAACATCGTAATGAAGCATTAAAAGCATCGTTTTTTCATCAGGATTTAAGTCAGAAATTTTGAATTGAAAATTATCCTTCGCTAGTTTCAGGATGAATTTAAAATAACTGGTAGAACTTGTAGAAAGCCACTTATTGGAAATGGCAGAGTAGATTTCTTTAACGTTTGTTGAATCAAAAATATCAATTACTCCGGCCTCTTGGCACAATCTTTTCCAAGAACCTCTTTTATATATGGCTTGAATAGAAATGTTATTAAACTCCGTAAAGTTTTTTAAGTTAAGTGGTAATGTTGTTTGATTATTAAAATTCCTGATTTTGCCTATAATCTGGTTGTGAGTCAGTGTAGTGGCAGCCTTGATGTTTTCTAAAATAATTTCTTTTGCCTTTTTTTCAAGCACAATTGAACAGCCTAAAGGCAAGTGAGGAAAATTATCCTCAATTTCTTTATGTACTGTTGTGGTGGTTTTGCCGATTAGGGCTCTGAATTTATTTTCAAAATTATACTCAGGCCTTGCGTTGCCCACAAAATCTAATACTGTGAGACAATCTTTGTTTTCCGCCAATCTTAACCCTCTTCCGAGTTGCTGTAAGAAAATAGTCAAACTTTCTGTAGGTCTCAAAAACAAAACGGTATCAATTTCAGGAATGTCAACACCTTCATTAAAAATATCCACCACAAATAAGTAGTTAATTTCCTTATTCAGCAATTGGCTCCTAACTAAATCTCGATTTTGATTATTGGCACTGGTTAGATAATCTGCTTTAAAACCTGCTAGTGAAAATTTCTCAGCCATAAACTTGGCATGTTCCATGGAAACACAGAAACCAAGAGCTCGAATATCCATTACATCTTTTGTGTATTTTTCAAGCGCTTGAAAGATTTCACTTAATCTTCTGTCGTTTGTCGTGTAAATATTCGTCAACTGACTGGCAACATATCTTCCTTTTTCCCAACCAATATTGGATAAATCTATGCTATCGGATACACCAAAATACTGAAAAGGACAAAGTAGTTTTCTATTTAATGCTTCGGGCAACCGTATTTCTGCAGCAATTTTGTTATGAAAATCTTCTTGAATATCTCCTCCGTCCATTCTTTCTGGAGTTGCGGTTAATCCTAAGAGAATTTTTGGCTTAAAATAATTGATTGTAGCCCGATAAGAATTTGCGGTTAAGTGATGACATTCATCAATCACAATGTAATCGAAAAACTCAGGAGAATGACTTAAGCTCTCAATCCTGTTGTTTAATGTTTGAACCGAAGCAAAAACATACTCATAATTTGCTGGCTCTATGCCATCCACCCAAAGTTCTCCAAAATTATTATCTCGTAAAATACCCCTGTAGGTGGCCAAAGATTGCGTTAAAATTTCTTTTCTGTGTGCTAAAAATAAAAGTTTGGAAGACTTATTGTTCTGCCTAAAATTCTTGTAATCAAATGCCGAAATAACAGTTTTTCCGGTTCCTGTTGCCGCAACCACCAAATTTCTATTTCTTTCGTGGACGGAACGCTCTACTTCCAATTTCTCTAAAATTTCGAGTTGAAAAGGATAGAGCTTCACTTCAAAAAGTGAGTAGTTGATATCTGTTGTTTTCGAAATTTTACCTTGATTCAAAGAGGTAATAAGTTTTTCTTTGTTTATGGAATCATCAAAGAGTTCAAAGTCATCACTCTGCCAATAGGAGTCAAACGTTTTTTGAAATTTATCGATAATATGGCTGACTTCCTTGGTTGTAATTTTTATGTTCCATTCCAAACCATCTGTAAGTGCAGATCTGGAGAAATTAGAAGAACCAATATATCCGGTATGAAATCCCGTATCTCTGAAAAATAAATATGCTTTTGCATGAAGTCGTTCATTGCCTGTATTGTATGAAACTTTCACTTCTGTGTTTTCCAATTTAGAGAGCAGTTGAATAGCTTTGTAATCAGATGCACCCATGTATGTTGTGGTAATTACCCGAAGTTTTCCTCCTCGTTTCGTAAATTCTTGGAGTTCTTTTTCCAGAATAATAATGCCTTTGAATTTTATAAAGGAAACTAACAAATCGATTCTATTTGCAGACAAAATTTCCTTTTTTAATTCGCTTTCAAGAGATAACCCCACATTTCCTCCAGTAAATAATTCGCTGTGAGTAAGTCTTGTATAGGGTGTTATTTCTTTTAAATGTAAATCGAAATCAGAAAAATGAGCATCTACTTTGGTAAAAACAGCTTTTAAGATCTCACCTTCTACTTCTATAAGGTCGTTATTAAAATCTTCTTTGTTAAGCTCTTCTTTTAAGAACTGAATAATTTTATTGGCAATAGCAATTTGGAGTTCCAATTGATTTTCACCACTTATAAAATTAAATGCTCGTTTTATAGTACTCGACAAATGCTTTGCAAGAATGATTGAGGCTTCTACCTTATCAATTTTTGTTTTGTTGAGGTGATAGGCATTTTTGTCTAACTCATTTATTTTATGAGCTACTAATTTGGTTATCAGTTCTTCGTAAATGCCTTGATTCATAGTTGTTGTAGTTCTTTTATAATCGATAAGTCGGCTTCTGCCCAATCTAAATTATTTAATTCCGCTAGTGTTAAAAGTTGATAGCTTTGATGTTCTTTTAACTCTATTTCACCTGTGAGATATTGAGCAACATAAGGTATTAGTTCTACATTTATATTTGGATATTTATAAAATGAGGAAGAAAGCTTTTTTAACAACAAAATTTCAATATTTAACTCTTCTCTAATTTCTCTTTTGATACAAGCTTCTTCAGTTTCATTTTCCTCTATTTTTCCTCCTGGAAATTCCCATTTCATAGGCAAACTCATTTGAGGTCCTCTCTGAACTGCAAGAATTTTTTCATTAAAAATTATGATTGCACAAACTACGGCAACGGTATCGTTTTTCATATTTTAGCATATTTATCATTCCCCAAGTAATGGATATCTGTGCAACCTACACCATAGCCCTTTTCATCTAATGAGTCAAAAGAAAAGTTTATTTTTGATAAACTTTCACAATTTAAATTTCTGTCATCGTTAAACATCTTGAAATGGAATTTATCTTGTTCGGTTTTATGGATAACATTATGCTCTGTCTTCTTTAGAACAGCTATCCTTTTTTTGAATTTAACCAACCTCGATATCACTATCCAAAAATACTTTTAATTTGTCT
>JBILRD010000149.1:0-5707 GCA_044372845.1 Saprospira sp.
CGCCGGTTAGTATCTGACCGGCGTTTTTTTTGTTTAGTAATCTGATTACAATTGAGCCTGATTGATAAGGGCAACTGTAAATAAACTTAATAAAAACCAACCTAAAAATCCTTGTAGAATACATATATATCTGGCAAAGCCACTTGTAGGTATATTTCCAAAACCCAATGTAGTAAATGAGTTTAAACTAAGGGTCAAGGCGTTTAAAAAACTGATAAAAATATTCCAGGACAAGAGAATAAATGGTTTAATGTATCCTTTGCTATTTTTTTCTATAAAATCTCTGTATTTGGCAATTAGTTTACTCTTGCTTTCTATATCCCATTCAGATGGAAAAAAGAAATAGAAGGTTGCAAAAACCAGGAGGATATAAAAAGACACTACTAAAGCCCTGGCTGGGTTGGTACCATGTTGTGTGTAGAATTTAAGTAGATTGTTCAATTGCCAGGCAAACAAGGTATTGAAATTTCCAGTTTCATAATATTTATATTTTAATAAAGCAGTTTCAATATCTTTAACTTTAATATATGCAAGGTTTGCCATTCCTCTGTCACCTACCACCTTGAAATAATCATATAAAAGTTTGTTTACTCTAACATAATCTTTGTAAACTGATGAGTATTCTGGATTTGCTAATTGTTTTTGAGTTGCGCTGTATCTCCCATAAATATTAAAATTGAAACCATTTAATGACAATAAGTCGATATTGGAGTCAAAGGGAATTTTAGTAAAATATAAAGATGGAGCTGAATTATATTTGTTATTATTCAGCCATAAAAATTTGCTTATTTCTCCAAAATGAAAATTCATAGGAGATATAAATTTATTTTTATCCAGTGTTAAATAGTCTGATGTAATATTGATTTTGATAAAAGTATCTTTTAATTCCTTGCTTCCCCAAACACTATTTTCAAGGCTGAATTTTTCAGCCATCATAATATTTAATTCAAGAGATTTGATTTTGGTATTATTGAATCTGAAAATAGATTTCCCCTCATTGGAATTTATAAATAGATGATGGATCTCTGAATTTTTTGACTCAAAAGTATATCTTGGAATTACAAAATTTGCTTCGCCTAGTAATTTTGAGTTATTCAATTTTATGAAATATCTTTTTCTGTCTGTTAGTAAATCAGAATTTTTGACAGTAATATCCCAAAAATTCAGACTTCCTTTTAGTTGTATAGAGTCTAAAAATACGGATCCTCCATACTTTTCATCTGGTATACCCGACCAAACATAATCACCGCTGATATTGTCAAAACTACAGTAAAAAAAATTCAAATTCCCATCTATAGTAGTATTGGCAATCCTTAGGTCTGATTCAAAACTGCAATTGATAAAAGAAATTTCCTTGGCAGTAATATGCCATTCCTGTGCAGAGGTGGTTTGTTTTAGATAATTTTGAAACCCACCTTCAATGGTTGTAGGCCTGTTGTCAAAATTATAATCACTTTGAAAACTCTCAGTCCCCCGATCCGGAAGATCATTGAAAAAATAATAATCTTCAAAAATCAAATCTTCTTTTTTACTATAATACAGCTTATCTGCTAATGCTTTGTAGCCCATCCGTTTTACTTGAGCGTTTAAATTTTGCATTATTATAATAAAAAATAATAGACTAAGAAGTCCCTGTTTATTTGTAAAACCCATAACCATATTTTTCTGATTTTTGTAAAGCCCTTATGTTCTTTTGAGAAAATTATAATAAAAAAATGATATTTTGTACTTTTAACTAACTAACCTCACAAATTTAAAATATGAAATTACTATCTGGAAAAGTTGCTTTGATCACCGGCGGTTCTCGCGGAATTGGTGCTTCTATTGTTAGAAAATTTGCTGAACAAGGCGCCCATGTTGCCTTCACTTATCGCTCCAATGAAGAGAGTGCCAATCAGGTAGCAGCAGAAGCTCAAACACTTTCCGATGGTATCAAAGTCATTGCTTATAAATCTGATGCTTCTTCCTTTGATCAAACCAAAGAGCTGATTGAGTCGGTTTTAAAAGAATTTGGCCAGATTGATGTATTGGTCAACAATGCAGGAATTACCCGCGATAATTTGTTGATGAGAATGACGGAAGAACAGTGGGATGAGGTGATGGAAACCAATCTGAAATCGCTTTTCAATTTTACCAAAAATATCATGCGTCCGATGCTTAAAGCTAAAACCGGAAGCATCATCAATATCACTTCTATCGTTGGTATCAGCGGTAATGCAGGGCAGTCCAACTATGCAGCTTCCAAGGCTGGTATTATCGGATTTACCAAGTCGATGGCTTATGAAGTAGGTTCCAGAAATATCCGTTGTAATGCCATCGCTCCGGGATTCATTGATACGGAAATGACACATGCCCTCGACGAAAAGCTAAAGGAAACGATGATTTCCAACACCGCTTTGCAAAGATTCGGTCAAGCGGAAGAGATTGCCAATGCCTGTCTTTTCCTGGCTTCAGACTTGTCGAGTTATATTACGGGTGAGGTATTGATGGTGACTGGGGGAATGAGGTAGATTGAATTATTTCAATCTTGCAGGATTTCAATTTTATTGTTAACCCAACTGAAATAGTCAAAATAGTTAAGCACCTTAATTTCATATTCAGATTTATAAATAAGTTCTAAATCTTTCTTTAAATTTTCTAGAAGGTTAATTTTAATCTTCCTGGACTTGTATTTTATACCTGAGAGATCATTGATAATGAATTTTACAAATCTCTTTTCAAACTCATAATATACCTTATTCCTTTTCATAAATTCTGTAATTGATTTAGCAGTATTTTTCATCAAATTTATTTCGTCAAGCTCATAGCAGGTTAAACAAAAAAGAATTCTGGAGTTCGTGTAAAAATCAATTGTGTGTCCTATTGTATTAAGATTTTGATAAATTTCATTCAGTAATTGAAATGCTCTCAGAAAATTATTTTGATAATAATATGATTTAGCAAGATCAAAATAATAATTGTTCAGTTTTATTCTTGAGAAATATTCTTTATTGGACTCTATGAATTTATCTGCTTCAGTAATGAAATTATTATTTAAGGAGTAGTGGTTTTTATGATTGTAATTTATTAGTGTAGATACATGCATATAAAATAATGCATCTTTCTTAGAATGTAAATTTTTAATGGATTTGATTTGTTTTTTTAATTTTCCCAAAGCAAAACCATAAATTTTATTGTTAGATATAGAGGCTGTGTTTAATAAATTATAGATAATTTTTACTGATACTTCCGGATTTTCCTTTGCTATTTCCGGATTTTCTTCTAATGCCTTAAAATTTTTTAGAGCGTATTTTAAAGCTATTTTCCAATTATTTTCAGTCGCGTTTTTCCAATAATGAAGAATATTATAATTGTAATTGATTAAAAAAACATTGCTGTTTACTTTAGCAGCTAATATTTTTGTTTTAAAAAGTTCATTTATCAGATTTTTTTCTTCTTCTGTTCTAGAAAACATATTGTAATCAAGTATTTTTCTAAACTTAAATTTATGATATTCAAGTATCTGTAAATCAGCATAAATACTTGTGTAGTAATTAAGCTCCTGCAATATTTTTTCAGAATTGTCCTTCTTTGAATATTTCTGAATTTTTAATTCTATCTCCAGTAAAGTCAACAAAATGGTGTATTTCTCTAATTTTAATAGTCTTTTTTTTAAGGTAGGAACTAATAAAATAGCATGATTTACCAATGAACGTTCAATCAGTACCAATACGTTTTTTAGCTCATTGTATTCTGAATAATTCCTTGAGTGATAGTCAGCCAGATTTTTTAAAATCCAGTAATAGAGGTAATGCTTCTTAACATCTGTTTTTTCAGATTTTGAAATAACTGAAAATTCTTTTTTAAACAAATCTTCAGAGTATATATCCATTGAATCAATTAGTTTCAATAAGTATATGTATGCATTTTCTTTCTCTGTTCCCTTTTTCCCTTTGCTGACCAGATATTTTTTTTCTAGTAAAGTGAGTGATTTTACTAGTTCATAAAGCGAATATTTGTTTAACATTATTTTTTAAATTACTGTAAAATAATTTATTGTGCAAATATAGACTTTTATATTTTTTATGTAAAATTAATTGTTCTTCATGGCTTAAATTTACGTTGAGATAATCTTCTATTTTATATATTATAAAACATAATAATTCCAAGAACCAAATATTTTTAATGATGATTGTTTTTTTATTCTTCTGGATGCTTCTCAAAATCTGCCTTGTTTATTTTAACCGATAAGCGCAGTTAAAAAAATTACCAAAACTATAATCAAAATACTAATGAAAAAAATATTTTTACTAACGCTACTTTTATCGATTTCATTTGATTTTTTTGCTCAAAATTGGTCGACCTTTGGTGGAAACAATGGAAGAAGTGGATTGAGTAAAATGACCGGCCCACAAGATGTTACTACTCCATACTGGACACAAAATTCTGCCAATACTGCCCTGGGAAATGCTGTTTATAGTTTTGGAGATAAATTTGTAACTAGCAGAATGACCTTTTCTCCCTATGCCGGTCGCATCGAATGCCGTGAATTGGAAACCGGTAATTTAATTTGGACTTCACCATTTCTGAGCAACAGATTCAAAAATCTATATTATAGGATTATCTAAAGGTGTAGTTTATGTCCTATGATTATGATACTAGCTTAACATTAAATTATAAACAGATTGAAGTATGAAAATAGCTAATCTCTTAATGACCTCATTTTTGATGTGTTTTTCCTTAATATCAAAGGCACAACCAAGTTTTGAATGGGCAAAACAAATGGGAAGTAGTGATAATGATCAGGCAAAATCGGTTGTGTTAGATGCATCGGGAAATGTTTACACAACTGGAATATTCTTTGGTACAGTAGATTTCAATCCCGGACCTGATACTTTCAATCTTACTTCGGGTGGTAGTGCGGATATTTTTATTACAAAACTGGATTCAGCCGCTAATTTCATATGGGCTGTTCGGCTGGGAGGATATCAATATGATTTTGTAAGTTCTATGGCTATAGATCCAGATGGATATTTATACGCTACAGGCCGGTTTAATGGTGTTTCTGACTTCGATCCGGGTATTCAGCAGTTTAATCTTACTGCAATGGGCAATGATGGATTTGTTGTAAAACTGGACACGGCAGGGAGTTTCGAGTGGGCAAAACAATTCAATACTTCTAATATTGTTGAGCCTCATTCTATTGCCGTTTCCAATAATGGGGATGTATATACCTCCGGCCGTTTTTCCGGATTTGCAGATTTCGATCCCGGAGTAAACAATTTTAACCTGAGCTATATAGGTTTTTTCGAAGACGGCTACATTGTAAAACTTGACCCCTTTGGTAATTTGTATTGGGCAGTTCAGTTAGGAGCAAATATAAACGGTTACGCTTATACATCTTCACTGGCAATTGATGCAGATGATAATGTTTATAGTACGGGAGGATTTAGCGATACTGTAGATTTTGATCCCGGCCCAGGAAACTTTACAATGTTCGGTGATTATTATGGTGATGCATTTATATGGAAACTCGATAAAACTGGAAAGTTGGTATGGGCTAAACTTATTACAGGCAATGGTAATGACGATGCAATTGGTATTGCACTTGATGCCTCAGCCAATGTATATACTACTGGATCTTTCAATGCAACAACCGATTTCGATCCGGGTGCAGCTACTTATATACTGAGTTCTGCTGCTCTGGGAAATTTTGATGGATACATAT
>JBILRD010000151.1:0-5679 GCA_044372845.1 Saprospira sp.
AGAAATCAATTTATTTAAAACTCTTTCTGCTGCACCTTCAAAAGTTCTTGGATTGGCAGAGAAACGTTCATTTGGAGATCTTTGACCCATTGTCGCAAATTCTTTAACGGTTCCTTTTCTGTCTCCAACCGTGAATAATACCCTTTCATCATTCATCAGGAAATTGCTTGGATTCCATCTTCCCTGGATAAAAGTTGGGTCTTTCTTTAGAGAATCAATAATTTCTGCCATAATCGTATTGTTAAGGCTGTAATTAGCTTCTCTTTTTATTTTGGCTGTTAATGAATCAAGGATAATTTGGTAACGCTCGTTTTGTTTGATTTTGTTGGTCAATTCTCCCTTGATTTCTTGATAGCTTGGATTTTTCATGGCCTTGACTCTTTTGAGAATATGCCATCCGGCAGAGGTCTTTACAGGAGCAGAAATAGCGCCATCCTTGGAAAGTTCAAAAATTACCTTTTCAAAATCAGCAGGAAACTTATTAATTCCAATCCATCCAATGATACCAGCCTTTGATTTTGTCGAATTGTCTTCTGAATATTTAGTGGCTAATTCGTCAAAAACATCAGAACTTTTGATCAGATTATAAAGAGAGTCAATCATGTTTTTCGCTCTTGCGTCATCTCCTCTCACCAGAATTTGGGCCAATTGGACCTGACCATATGCAGGACGGACATCAGTTACTTTTAGTATATGAAAACCATATTTACTTCTAATGACATTGGAAACAGCTCCCAAAGATGTAGTGTACAAGGCCTTTTCAATTTCATAAGGAAGCATCAAAGCGGTAAAATAACCCATGTCTCCGCCATTTTTATTGCTGTAACTATCTTCAGAATATTGTTTGACCATATCAAGAAAATTATCGGCATTTACCTGCTTCTTAACACTTAGTGCTCTTTCGTAAGCTTTTTTTACGTCCTCTTCACTTGAATTTTCATTGATTTTAACCAGGATATGGCTGAATTTTCTATCCTCTTTTGACCATTCGTAAGCCTCTTTGACCAATCTTTCGGTGATTTCACGGTCTGTAAGATAAGAGCTGGATAATTGTTTTTTATATTGGTTTTGTTCGCGGATGACTTCCTCATTTTTATCCAACCCCAACTCAACACCCTTTGCTACCTGAAGTTTAAAATCAATATAAAGTTGCAAATATTCATTCAGGGATTTTTCTGAATAATCCGCCTTGTCACCATTTGTTTTGTTGTAAATGTAAGTAAATTCAGATAATCTGACTTCTTTGCCGTTCACTATAAACAAAACCGGATCATCGTTCACCGTTTGTTTAGGGCAATTGTCACAACCTTGAAAAAAAGGAATGAAATGTGCAGCGCTGTTTTGGAGATTAAACCCAAAAATCAAAATAAGAGAGAACAAAGATGCTATGAAGTTTTTCATAGAGTTTATTTTAAAATTTGAAAGATTAACAATGAATTATTTATGATAAATAAGAAATGCAAATTTAGTTTTTTTTATCGAATAAAAAGAGATTAAAAACTTAATCCTAAAAATTCTCTAAATAGCTATATTTGTAACAAATTTAACAACAGCATGAAAAAGATTTTAGTTTTATCCATTTTATCCTTTATGTTTTTTACTGCCTGTAAAAACAGCAACTCGGCTCAAAAGAAAGAAGTACCTAACATAAAAATGATAAAATATTATGTTCGCTACCTAGAACAGAGCAAAGAATTACAGGTGGAAGCCAAATATTATAACGAAAATGATTCTGCCTTCGCTATGCCAAATGGTGTTTTTCTTGCTGATTTTAAATTAGAGGCTAAAAATTTGCCTAGAGAAGGTTGGATGCATCGTTTCATCAAACGCCCTGCTTTTTTTGACAGTTTATATGTTTTCGAATATAAGTATTCAGATTCTTACTCAGCTAAAGACAGTGTTTTTTTTCCAAAGTTTGATAGTTTCAGATTGGCTACTCCAAAGATCAGTAAAAAAAATGGAGGGCTGGTAACATGGATTGGTGCTGCTTTGGACCAGGAAGATGGATTAACTTTATTGTTTGAAGATGCCGCAGGGAATCATATTACCAATAATCATGTTGGTCTTACTAGGGGTCCAAAAGTGGAAATAAGACCGGATTTCCTGGAGGCCTTATCCAAAGGAAAAGCTATCCTAAGGGTAGTTCACAAAAAATCGGCTATCTCAAAAATCGGAGATACAAGATATGTTAAACTGACAGAATATTATCGCTCACCAATTGAAGTTGAAATTACAGACTAATCTTTATGTATATACTCGATGAAAAATACCTTCTAAGCGAAGACCTTTTTGCCAAAAACTTTGTCTGTAACCTTAAAGCCTGTAAAGGAGCCTGTTGCTGGGAGGGAGAATATGGTGCCCCATTGGATGAATCAGAAATTCCGATTTTAAAGGATATCTACCCTCTCATTAAATCTTATCTGACTCCTGCAGGAATAGAAGTTCTGGAATCAGAAGGCACTCATGTTCAAGACGAGGATGATGAACTTTCGACGCCTTTAATTGGCGAAGAAGGACCCTGTGCCTATATCAACTACAAAGAGGATGGAACAGCTTACTGCGGAATAGAGAAGGCCTATCTGGATGGGGTTATCAATTTTCAAAAACCAATTTCCTGTCATTTGTACCCTATAAGATTATTGGAACTACCAGAATATACTGCATTAAATTACGAACAATGGAACATCTGCTCCGATGCCTGCTCCTTGGGAGATGAACTTAAAGTCCCTGTTTATCAGTTTTTAAAAGAACCTATCATCAGAAAATTCGGTGCTGATTTTTATGAGAAAGTAGAAGAACTATCCAACTTTCTACAAAATGAAAAATAACATTCTATAATTATAAAATATAGATAAATTCTAGACGGTGGTTTCTTCCCAAGAGACCACTTTTTTATTTTGATTAAAATCTAAAATAAAAAAACATTTTTGGCATGCCAATTGGCTTATAAGTTTAACAGGCTCATAATGACCTTTGTCAAATTGATTTTCTAACCTTTAAAAACTTAGAGCCATGAAAAATTTTACACTACTTATCGTTTTATTGTTTTGCATAAACAATAGCTGGGCTCAAAACCGAATTGACCGAAAATGTGCCAGACCTTTGGATGATCATGTTTTCAGAAACGCTTTATCCAGTTTCGCTTATCAGACCAACAGGCCATCAAGAAACCTTTCTATCAGAAATTTTACAGCTGCTAATTGTCTCAATACCGCTCAGACCAGAAGATTAGCCGCTTTGTACCAGGACGAATCAATGCGATTCGACTATATCTGTTACGCAGCAGATTTTGTGATAGATTTTCCAAACTATCCAACTATGGCCGATTTGATCCATGACAACAGATTAAAAAGAGCGTTTTTTGAATATATTGGTTATCAGGTTCCTGGACAATCTTATGGCAATCATCCATATACTGGCAGATTTGGAGCTCCATTTTTTGCTTCTGATCAGGAATTTAACACAATTTATAACCTTGTACAACGAGAGAGCTTTGATCAAAATAAAACAGTTGCATTTAAAGTAGCTGCCATTGGTCGATTTTTTCGAGCATCCGATTTAAAAAGAATTGCTGAGTTGTACAGTTTTGATAGTTATAGACTGGATTTTGCAAAGGAAGCCGTTGCTCATTGCTATGATTTGGATAATCTTTATACTTTATCGACCGTATTTAGTTTTGACAGTTACAGACAAAACTATAATGATTTTCTGATGGACAATATAGACCGTTATGTGTGGAATGGACAAATGGGAATCGGTCAAGGATGGCAGCAACACGGAAATTCACCAATTCACCATAGTTTTGTTCCTGGATATACCGGTAGAATCGGATTTAGAAATCCAATGTCCAATACAGAATTTCAGAATTTGTTAAGAATGGTACAAAACGAATCCTTTGACAGGAGCAGATTAAATATCTTAAAATCTGCAATCGGAGGCAGAGGGTTTACCGTTAATCAGGTAACAGAATTAGCCAGATGTTTTGATTATGATACACAAAGGTATGATTTTGCAGTATTTGCCTATAACTACACTTATGACATAGACAATTATTATGCAGTAGCCAATTCTTTTAGTTTTGATAATTATAAAAGAAAACTTATTGATTATCTAAGAACTGTATAAAGAAAGGGGCCATAACTATATAAGTTCTGACCCCCTTTCTTTTTATTTATTTCCGTACATGATTCTGTCTATCCATCCAAAGAAATCTTTTACGGGACTGCTCAGACAGACAAATAAGCTGGCTAGAACCATTACTCCAAATAAACCCCTCTTGTAAGAAAAGAGCATTACGTTTCTAATACTATCCCAGTCATATTTTACAAAGTAGAAAAATACTGTATAAAGAAGAAAAGGAACCAAACTAATATAGAGAAGATAGAAATCCTTATTTAAAGCAGTTTTATTGAGCCTTAATTTTTCGACATTCCCTGAAGACATAGATATTTTTACTGCATGGTAAATGACAGCAATAATTGCAAAAAATAAAAACAGATAGGGCACCAATGCATAAAAACTTTGATTAAATACTATTCCGGATTTGTCAAAGTCATTAGGATTCAGTTTTGGTGTCAAATTCAAAAGTTCTCTAGGAAATTCTTCATATCCCCAGAGTAAAATCCACCATTGTTTAAATTTTATAGGATCATAGGTTATTTCAAAAGCTAAATTTGAAGCTTCAGTTGCCGGTTTTAAATTATTAATTTTGAGGAATAAACTCCACATGATAAAAGGTGTCAAAATAACAGCTCCATAAACAAATAGATTGATGATTTTTTTTCTGTCAACCTTTCTCAGTGTATCTATCAAAACGGCCAATCCTGCTACAAAACCAAAGACGATATTTTCTGTTCTGATAATAGAGTTGGCAGCCATCAAAAACATGGACAGGTAGAAAAAATGCGCATTTTTTTCTTTATTACTCATCCATAAATAAAGCGACATCAATCCGGTAGCAGTATATACAGCCTGAGGCATATTGGTTTGAGACAAAGCTGCATGTGATGTCAGCTCAGGTATATAAAGTATCAAAATCACAGTAAATGCCGTTCCAAAATGTCCCAACCCGGCTCTTCTTATCAAGGCATAAATTAGCACTATAAATGATAAATAGTAAAGAGCAGAAATTACTTTTGACATTTCGGCACCACTCATATAAGCATAGGCAAAACTGCCGGAAACCAAAGGCGGATAAATGGTTCGATGCGCTGTATTGAAAAAGGAAACTCCATTAGACATAAAAATACTATTGTCAAAGGTTCCCTCTGCAGCTACCACCTTGGCAACCAGGTCATAACCAGCAACTGAGTCAAACTCAAAAGTTGGCCAAAACAAACATTTTACAGTAATCGCCCATAGTGTATAACCAATAAAAAGCATCGCAACTACCCAGGGAAGATTGATCTTTGTCCATTCTATTTTTTTAAATGGGTTATACGGCCAGATGATTGCTAAGAGCAAAGTTTTTTTTATGAAAATCAGGTAAACCCACAAAAAAATAATGCTTACAATACTTGCAGCGTAAATAGAAGACAGAGAAATTTTAATTCCTGCAAAATCAAAAATAATCATCCAAATAACCTGAAATCCTATGCCTAATAAAAAAGAAGAGCCTAGCTTCTCCAAGTATGAAAACTTTGAAGAAATAGCTGTTATAATCGAAAATCCAAGTATAAA
>JBILRD010000169.1:0-5323 GCA_044372845.1 Saprospira sp.
GGCTTTAAATAATTGTTCTAACCTTTGAGCTCTAGATCCATTCATCCAGATATTACCTAAATCATAAGGATAATCGTCGTTGACTACTTTATTGTTACAAGTTAGTAAGTAACCTTTTTTAGGATTTAATAAATGAGGCATTTTTTCAAATGGTACGCTACCATTCCATTCATATTCTATTTTTGAACCATCTCTAGGAAGTAAATCTTCATCTTTTCTTCTTAAAGGGACAGTTCCTGTTACGTAGTATCCAATATTATTTTCAATATCAGCATAATTTAAATTTAAACTAGGTGCATTGATATTTGAACACGCATTTACAAAATCATTCCAATTGTTGGATTTATTTAAATTATAAAATCCAATTAGCATGTTATTTTCCTTTAAACAGCTGGATTGTAAGCTGATCATTTTGTTGTTTACACCTACAAGCGACGAGATAACTGGTCCATGGTGTGTATAAACAATCTTTTCAATGTGAGATTTATTTATCCCTTTGATCTTAATCTCTTCTTGAATAATGGAAGTATTTAAAATATCACCATTAAATTGATATTTTGTCAGAGTATCATCTGTAAAATGTTCAATATAACAATCTTGCATATCCACAAAAGATAAGGTAGCGCCCCAGGCAATTTTTCTATTATGTCCAATTAAAACCATAGGAATCCCTAATAAGGAGACTCCTGTTACCTCATATTCTGGACAAATTAAGTGATTTTCATACCAGATGTTGGGCATGTTGAGCGCTAAATGCGGATCATTGCAAAGTACTGCAGAACCATTTTGCATGAGTTTGGCTGAAACTGACCAACTATTACTACCACCCATTTTTGGCATAAAAGGACCTTCAAAAGCATCCATTCTTCCATCTTTAACCTGGTAGGTTTCTATGCCTTCTTTTAATATGGAGGGATTGAAATTTGGGTATTCAGGATGTAACTCTGCAGCTTTCTTTATTCCAACTTCAGCTGAGATTTTCATTCTTTCAATTTCATGTAGCCAACCATATGACATTTTGAAAGCGGTAAATCTACCATAAGTGATACAATCTTCAGCTGTCCATAATTCTGGTTTGAATTTAAGTAATTTGAATTCTACAGGTAGGTTTTTACAATTTTCAATATAAGCATTTACTCCAGCAGCATAAGATTCTCCAACATGTGCTATGTCAGAATTTTTAAATTTTTCCCAATCTTTTTTCCCTAATCTATGAAATCCAAAGGTTCTGAGTATCCTATCGCTGTCCAAAGCTATTTTTCCAAAAATTTCACTCAACCTTCCCTGCGAAATTCTTCGATTCATTTCCATTTGCCAAAGTCTGTCCTGAGCATGTACATAACCCTGCGCAAAAAATAAATCATTTTCATTTTTAGCTTCAATGTGAGGTACTGCCCACTGGTCTCTGCTAATCTTTACAGTTCCATTTAATCCTTTTATGGTTAATTTTTGATTATAATTTGTGAGATTTTTTTTTGAAATTCCTCTTATATACCAATCTAAAATTGGGCTTAGTATTTGAGCTAGATTCATGATTTTATTATTTTAAAGGTAATTTACTTTAATCATTATATGTATTTTGAATGAGTTGGTGAGTTGTTATTTCTGAAGTTATCAAAAAAACTGTAACAATAAAATGGAGCGATCTATTAAACAATACAGGATAAGAAATAGAAAAATTACTTGTTTCTACAATTTTCTAACCTATGTACAATTTGTGATCTCATACATCATAAAATAATTTGTTCAAAATTACTCATAACAATATTATTTTGATTAAATCGAGAAAAAAAGATTATTAAATATTAGATTTGGGAAATTTTCAGTTTTTAACTTCATTGTAAACATTGAAAAAAATAATCAAAAAAAAATACAAGTATTTTAATTCATGAATCTTGAAGAATTAAAATAGGTGACACAGCAAATTTGTATATTTTTCCGTTATGTATTTGAAAACTAATTATACTATGAGAGTTAATATTTTTTTAATAATGGCAATTGTCGTTGTTTCCAATTTGAATTCATTTGCTCAAACAACTAAAACATCAACTGTAACTACAGCAGATGGTGTTAAAATAACCACAAATGTAACTCAACAACCTACCCTAAGTGATCAAGTAGCTTACCTTGAAAAAATGCTGGAGGAAGCCAAAAATAATCCTGAAATGCATAAAAATGGTACAGTTGAAAAATATAAATTAGCACTAGAGGATAGAAGAAAGAAGCTTAATGTTGAGCTTGAGGAAAAAAATAAAATCGAATCTCAAAAAAAGTAAATCTTAGGAAAACTCAGATATGAAAAATAGAACATACATCAATAGTTTATTAGCTATTATCATTTTATCTATTGGATATTTTCAAGTGAATGCTCAAGGTACCGGCTGTGGTACACCTGATCCTTTTTGTTCAAATTCAGGTATTACTTTTCCTGCAGGTGTAAATCAACCATCTGCGCCAGTTGGAAATAACTATGATTGTTTATTTACTCAGCCAAATCCTGCATGGTATTATTTGCAAATTGGAACTCCAGGAAGTATCAACATTGATCTTACAAATTCAAATACTGTTGATGTTGACTTTATTTTGTATGGACCATTTCCTAGTTTAGCTGATGCTACAACCAGATGTGGATTTTTAGGTACTGGAGGTGTTAACGGATCAGTTGTTGATTGTAGTTATTCGGGATCTGCTTTCGAAACAGTTAATATCGCAAACGGTCAGGTAGGAGAGGTTTATGTATTATTGATTACGAATTTTTCAAATTCCCCAACCCAAATTACTGCAAATCAAACCAGTGGTACCGGTAGTACAACCTGTAGTATTCTGTTTCCATGTGCACCAGTAAATTATAACAATATTGTAAATCCAACTCCTTACAGTTGTTTGGGAGCACCTGTAAGTTTAACTGCATTTTCCAACGCGGCTTCTTCTGGAACTTTAAGTATAACTCCTGGTTTTTACTTTCAGGTACAAACAGATGCTTTTTCTTCCACTCAAAACACATTAACAATTTACGGTGGGCCGAATGGCACAGGACCAATAATAGGATATTGGGGGCCTACTAACACAGGGGGTAATTATCTTGGTACAGTGCCTAATTCCTCTCTATTTTCAGCAACAGTAGAATACCTTAATCCAACTACGTCATATTCTTTGAGGTGGTGCGATAGTGGTAATAGTGGTAGTTTTACAAATGAAATAAGACAGTCTGGCTCTAATGTAACAATTTCTAATGTTGCTTTTAATGGTGCAATAGGTTGTACAACAATCAATCTTGGTACTCCAGCGGGTATATCGTTATTTACAGGACCGGGTGTTACAAGTAACGGTAATGGTACTGGAACTTTTGATCCTGCTATTGCAGGTGCTGGTGCTCATACTATCGGTTATTTTTGGAATAGCACTGATGGTTGTGTGGATTCAACATTTCAAACAGTTATAGTATGTTGTGATTCTGGATATACCATAATTGATCCATCACCAGATACCATTTGTGCGGGAAGTTCTACAACTTTGAATTCCATACTTCCTAGCGGAAATACACCCAGAACTACTTTGATCAATAGTACAGGAAGAACAATACCTTCTAATGGATACATAAGGTCACCAATTTCTGTGAATGGTCTTTCACCTCTTATACTTAGTAATTGTGTTATAGATTCTGTTTGTTTCACAATTAATAATAATCCAACTTCAAACATAAATGTATTCTTGATTTCACCCTCAGGAGATAGTATAGATTTAAGTTCCGGGAATGGTGGTATAACTACTACATCTTATACTAATTCCTGTTTTTCGCCTAACGCTACTATACCTATTACAAACTTTGCAGCACCTTTTTCTAATATCCCTGCCAATGGATTATTCCTACCAGAACAAGCATTTTCTTTATTGAATGGGGGTAATACCAATGGTACATGGAACTTAGGAATACGACATACCACAGCTATTGGAGCCAGCGGTAATTTTGTTAATTGGTCTATACATCTAGCACCAACAAGTGATTGTGCTACATATCAATGGTCTGGTCCAAATTTAAGTTGTACCACTTGTTCAACTCCTACAGCTTCACCAACAGTGACAAGTGATTATAGCATAGTACTTACAGATGCATTAGGTTGTACTTTCAGAGATACTGTAACTGTTTATGTAGAACCTGCACTACCTGCACCAGTCGTTAGTTGTGGACCTACAACCAGTACACAAATAACATTCAATTGGACAAGTGTCTCAGGGGCTATTTCTTACGAGGTTAGTTTGGACTCTGGATTAACATGGATTGCTCCAAATGGAACTTTATCACATACAGTTGGAGGCCTTGCTACCAATACAAGTGTAACATTATTCGTTAGAGCGGTGGGTACATCAACTTTATGTCCAAGTCAAATAGGATCAATTCGTTGTACAACTTTAAATTGTCCATTAACATCTCAAATACTTTCTCAAACGGCTGTTAGTTGTAATGGAGGTAGCAATGGCTCTGTTACTGTTCAAGTGAATAATTCAATAGGTGCCTTATCTTATCAACAAACTTCACCAACTGTAGGCACTGCACAATCAAATGGTACTTTTAGTGGTCTTTCTGCTGGAGTTTATTCGTTTCAAATAGATGATGCTACTCTAGCATGTTCTGTAACTCAAAATGTTACTATAACTCAACCCTCTGCTGTCAGTGTATCCACATCTACTACAAATGTGCTCTGTAATTCTGGTACATCCGGAACAGCTACAGCCACTGTTTCAGGAGGGACTTCTCCATATAACTATCTCTGGTCTGTCTCTCAAACTAATGCTACTGCAACTGGTTTGACTGCTGGCACTTATATTGTTACTATTACAGATTTAAATGCTTGTTCAGTTACAAGTACTGTTACAATTACTCAACCTTCTTCTATTACAGTTTCAACAAGTTCTTCACCTACCCTTTGTTTTGGAGCGTCAAATGGAACTGCTAATGCTTCTGCCACAGGGGGAACAAGTCCATACAATTTTGTCTGGTCAAATAACAGTACAGGTCAAAATATAACTGGTCTTTCTGCTTCTACATATACTGTTACTGTAACTGATGCAAATGGTTGTCAATCCAATCAAAATGTTACCGTTACACAGCCTCTTATTGGAATATCATTATCAATGAGTAGTACAAATGCACTATGTTATCAAGGAAACTCCGGAACAGCAACAGTTTTACCAGCAGGCGGTACAGCACCATATCAATACCTATGGGAAAATGGTCAGGTATCATCTACATCAACAGCCTTGTTTACTGGTACTTATACTGTCACTTTGACTGATGCTAATGGATGTGCGGGAATTGATAGTG
>JBILRD010000152.1:0-5645 GCA_044372845.1 Saprospira sp.
TTAAAGATGAGGGTGTTTTAGCAGGTGTAGATATTGCGCATAAGATATTTGAAATGGCGGCTCCAGGAAAAGTTGATTTTATCAAACATTTGGAGGATGGAACTGTCGTAAAGTATGGAGATATAGCTTTTGAGGTTACAGCTCCAGTACAGGTATTGTTAAAAACTGAAAGGTTGGTTTTGAATACCATGCAAAGAATGAGTGGTATTGCAACTATGACCAAAAAATATGTTGATAAAGTTGCTGATCTACCTGTTAAAATTTTAGACACAAGGAAAACAACTCCCCTTCTTCGTTTTTTAGAAAAAAGAGCTGTAAAAATTGGCGGTGGCACCAATTACAGAGTGGGTTTGTATGATCGAATTATGATTAAAGACAATCATATTGATTTTTGTGGAAGTATAGAAAAAGCCATTCAGAAAGTGCACCAATATTTAAAAGATAAAAATCTAACACTAGAAATTACCGTAGAAGTACGTAATCTGAAAGAATTGGAAGATACTATGAAAGTAGGAGGCATTCAGCGTATTATGCTGGATAATTTTGATTTGGAGACAATGAAAAAGGCAGTTCAAATCATCAATAAGAAATACGAAGTAGAAGCATCCGGAGGAATCACTTTGGAAACATTGAGGGATTATGCAGAAACTGGAGTGGATTTTATTTCAGTAGGAGCATTGACTCACTCTTTTAAGAGTTTGGATTTGAGTTTAAAAAAAGTATAATTCATACAAATGTAATAGCCGTCAAAGTAAATACCAGCAATATGTTAATCCAAAATTTTGGATCTTCATACCATTGTGTTTCATCATCTCCAAATACAGAATAAATCTGATAGCAGATAGCGGCTATCAATAAAGTAGTAAATAACATATAACTGGGATTAAGTGTAAAACTTAAAAGTCCAATTTTATTTTCGTTGATAAAATGAGCGGAAATATCCTTGGTGTTGAGAAAAATCAAACCAAAGAAAATAAGCCAGATTCAAAATAGAGTCTGGCTTATTCTTTTTTGACCTTTATTGAGATAAGGAGAATCTTACTGTTACACCTCCTCTTGTACTAGTTACAGGGAAAGATGTGGAAACAGCAGGTATGGTTCTGTTATAATCATAGAACAAACGAACGGTCAATCGACTATTAATTATATAATCTATCGAAGGTGAAATGCGTATAGATTTCATACCACGAGTGGCTACGTGGTTTTCCTGATCCAAAATATGATTAACTGTTTTATCATCCCTGAATGAGAAATCAAATTTGAATTCTAATTCATTCTTGGCCACTGTTTTACCAAAATCAAAGCTAAACTTTGTTTTTTCCAAAGGTTTCTTTTTCTCTTTCTTTTTCTTTCCAGGAATTAGTTTATCCAAGGTGAAATTTTTAAGGCGGAATCCAAAACCTAAAGTAAGATCTTCCGTTGTCGATTCACTCAATTGGTAATCCAGGAAACTCATGGATAGGTTTCTGGAGCGTTTGTAATTAAATCTTCCCGACAGATCATTTTTTAATCTGAAGTCAACCCCAATCAAAGGAGAAAACTGTTCAGAAATCAAAATAGTAGGAACTTCAAAAGATGCATAGTAATTTAAACTGTTTGGATCTTTCTGAGTTGGGTCTTCCTGAAAATCCAAGTCAGTAGCAAAACTGTTTACCGTTAACTTTGAAGAATAACCATGAGTTAAGCTGAAACTTGAAAAATACTTTTTAAAGAAAGGCAACTTGGTTAATCCATTGTAGGTTAGTTTCCAGTTAGGAAGAGGCAATAATCCTCTAATATCGCCAAATTTTACTTTGTTAATATCTGTTCCGGAATATGCCGAGAGGAAAGCTGGAATTAGTACATCTTGTTGGTAACGACCAAATCCTTCTCGATATCCTGGATTTGTAAGCGAATCATCGTGGTTATTGAAATTGCCATAATCATCTCCTAATCTTTGAGAAATAATTCTACGGTTGTCTTCGAAGGTTTGGAAGTTTACAGAGGAGTTATCACCTGGAGTATTGGTCAGAGCTCTGTCAAACATCGTTCTGATAGGCATGTAACTAATAGTCATAGACCCCATCTGCATTGGATTCAAGTGTCTGAAGCTGCCGCCAATAGTATCAATTTTGAAACTTTCAGTGAAGTTCTCTGTCAGATTTTTATCAAGATCAACATCAATTTTAAAATCAGTAAATGGTTCTAGAGAAATTTTTGCTGAATAAGTCTGTGTATGACTTTGAATTACCTGTTGTGTTAAGAAAATATTCTCTGTTATCCAACCCTTAGAGGCAGCATTGTTTAACCAAGCTGTAGTTGAAGCCATTCCTGTGGGTTGTAAACCAAATATAAAATCCCAACCAGGAGCAGGAGAGCTAAATTTATTAAGATCCTGTCCAAGAATTCTACTCTGACCCATAAAACCGGGGATAGTAGTATTATAATCCTCCTGATAAGTTATTCTTGCCCTTTGTACCATCATCAAGGGTCTTATCAACATGCGCTCTATTTTACCAGGCTCATGCTCTTTTTTCTTTTTATCTTTTGGATCTGTTTTGTCTCCAGGTTTCGGAGGCGTAGGAGTCTTGGTTTTATCCTTGTTTTTGTCGTCTTTCTTTGGTGCTAATGGCGTATTGATTTTTTTCAGATACTTCCATTTGTTATACAATTTTGTAAATGTAAAATCACCGTTCAATTGACGACTGTGAGAGTTTGAGATGACGTTTCCTAGTGAATCGGTATTCAAACTGGCTACACTCCAGGTGTAATTAGTAGTATATTGAGCTCTGACGTTTATCCAGTCTAAGATAGGAATCTTGTCAAAGGGGAGATTATAAGAGGCAGTAATACCATGTCTATAGGTTTTGTTTCTACCAAATTTAGCAATATTGTTCCAAAGAGAATCCTTTTCTTCCCTGCTATCAATTCTGCCATATGGTTCATCAATGACCCCAAAGTTATTGGCTGTAAAATTCAATTTTAAGCTCTTAGTCAAGTCCCAAGCTAAAACATAATCTCTATTCCAACCAAATTTTTTGTCATACCAAGTACTTTGGCTTTCTTCCGAAAAACGATATTTAGTTTCCATGAAGTTACGACGCAACTCATTTCTGACACCAATATTGTTTGGTAAAGGATTGAAGTTGAAATCCTGAATCAATGCCAACCACTTGTATTTTTTCTTAAATACTTTTTGGAAAGGATATATCGGTTTTAGTTGAGGTGAATAGGTATAATCAATTACGCCTCTATTTTCTTTTCGCTCTTCAAATTCTATAATAGGAGTGCGAACGAAATTTTGAGATTGGGCATAGGTAAAGTTAAAATTCGAAAGATTGATTGGAAGATTAAGTTTTGAACTTTTTTCTTTGCGAACATTGGTGAAGTTGAAACTCTGAATTGTTTTAACAGTTTCTGCCTGTCGTCTAATCGAATCTCTGGCGCCTGCATTTACCGCAGCTTGTAATCTGTCACTCAATCTGATATCCAATTGATATGGATCAAATTCAGGAGTTCTTATTTCCTGAGCAAATTGAGCATAGAATGGAACCTTTAATTTCCAGCTTTTTGGTAAAAATTTATCAAGATTAAAGGATCCTGCAGCATCGTATTGTAATAATCTTTCACGGCTTCTTTGATTGACCCTTTGTTCTATTTGACCAAAACCTATGGATCGATATTGTCCGGAAAGCGTTAACTGTCCAAGGTCGGCCAGCTTGATATCTGTTCTCATCAATGCTGCTTGACCACCCCTTTCATCAAATCCTGTCAAACGCAATTCGTTGACCCAGGCTTCGACACATCTTGCCAAACCGTCATCTTTAGGGTTTCTGATACCTATCATAATCCCTTTAACAAGACCTAAATCTGGATTACCAATGATTTTAACAATATTGGCATTAGCATCAGGATCTGTTTCTGTGTAGATAGTGTTCAGAGGAATATTTAAAGACTCCCTTCTGATTTTTAAATTTCTAAAAGCATTTAGATCGAAATTCAATTCATTGCTGGGCAACCACACTTCACTAGGATCATCACTGCCAACCAAAGAAGACATCGTCAATGGAATCTCGTATTCGTAGTAATTGCTCTCAAAGTCACTACCTATCCTTACAAATAAAGATAAATCACCGGGATCATTTTCAACAGTACACTCTGGAATTGATTCTGCATGAATAAACATCTTCATTCTTTGGTATACGCGCATGTCAAAATTGACAATTTTATAGATTGCTCTAGCGTCCCCATCCTGAAGATTTTGAACATTGACGGATAGTGATTGCTCGTTCTGAAGAGTATTAGGCAAGGCGCCAATAGCTTGTTCCCTTTGTACGCCAGGAGGTAGAACATAAGGATAAGGAGTACGCTGACCATTCTCTTCAATATTTACTGCATTAACGTCAAAAGAAGTGCCGGCAGTAGATTCAGAAGGAACATAAACCCCCGGTTGAGCAAGACTTCTGATGTATCTTCTCCATTGATTTCTTATCAAATCCAATCTAGCAAAACGCATGATGGCTTTATCTTCAAAACCAGTCATGTACATACGAATAAATCTGATGGCACGGAAATCATTGATGCCGCCAACTTTTTTGGAAAATTGATCAACGGGAATTTTTAGCTGATACCAATATACCGTTTCATTGCCATTAGGACCATCATAGGTAACACCAACGGAGTCAAATGTGTATCTGGTAAATTCTACTTCATCAGTTCCAGCTATTCTTTTGATTGGAATATGATATTGAAAATAAGACTCCTCTTCGTTCAGCGTATTGTCTCTGTTGATATCCTCAGAATCCGGAATATTGGTAGAGGTCGATACAAAATTACTGTTAGCGTTCGGGGAAGCAGATGAATTACCCTGTTGATTATTGAATTTTTTGTAACGCCATAATATACCATTCTCTCCGGCAGGAGGGTTGTTATTATCATAAAATTCGTCTCGGAAATACCTGAAGTTGTCATTGGATGGATCTTCCAAGGCAGCTAAATACTCCGCACTATTCGTTCCATAAACAGCCGCCAGTTGATTCAGATAATCCTGAAAATGTATTCTTTCCCCTTGATCATCAAAGCCATCATAACCAATATCCTGTTTATCTCTGATGGCGGGATCATTGTCAAATGCATTGGTAACTGCCTGTGCTCTTGGAATTCTGGACCATCTGGTTGTATCAGTCCTGGAGGATGAAACACTGCTGTCTCTTAGACCATGTTCAAAGAATAATCTTGAGTCCCTTAGAATATCTTCAGAAACATCTCCTAATTCAATGTACAAATTACCGCCATTGCCGCCATACCCTTCTTTGAATGGGCTCATCATCCAAACTTCAATAAATTCAATATTATTGGCTTCGAAGTCGTTGTTTGGAATACTTCTCATGACACCACCCCAGTGCTTGTCGGCAGCTAAGGTGTCAAAGTTAGGATCAAAATTGTAGGGACCTCTTTCTTTAGGATAGTAGGCCAAATCAAAGGTTCTTAATAAGGTACTTTGAATAGCGGAAACTGTGAAATTTTTAAAGATCTCATCTTGTCTGAATTGTCTGACATAGACACTTTTTCGATCATCGGAACTAACATTTCCGGGAGGATTGGTTGCCAAGTCTGGATCAAGTTGATACCAAGCCACTCTAGCCCTGTTAAAACCATAAGCCAAA
>JBILRD010000154.1:0-5605 GCA_044372845.1 Saprospira sp.
TCGTTGAAATGAATAGTGATGAGGAAGCACAAAAAGCAATCGACGCACTTAATCAAACTGAATTCCAAGAGCGTACAATCGTAGTAAAAGAAGCTCGTCCAAAAGAGGACAATCCTAAATTCGAGAAGAAATCCTACGGTGGTGGCGGTGGCTACAAAGGTGGCGGCGGTGGCGGCTACAAAAGTGGCGGCGGTGGCGGCTACAACAAAGGTGGCAGCGGTGGTGGCGGCGGCTACAACAAAGGTGGCAGCGGTGGCGGCTACAACAAAGGTGGTGGATACGGCGGCGGAAGCGGCAGTGGTTACAACAAAGGTGGCAGCGGTGGCGGCTACAGCAAAGGTGGCGGAAAAAGCTACGGTGACGACGAATACTAGGATTATAATCCTTGATCATAGAAAGGAGAAAGACATTGTCTTTCTCCTTTTTTTATGCCTTTTTATCTCTGTTTTCTAAAATTTTTGATATCCTATCTTGATAAGTTTTGTCAAACTTGAAATGGTTTTCCTGTTCGTATTCTTTGTTTAACTGATTATATTCCTTTAAAAATTCTTCCTGAAACTCCAGTTCACGACCAATTTCTTCAAGTACAGTTTCATTTTTAAGGGCATTAACTTCGAATTGAGTATCTAACTCGTAATCATCAATTTTTCCCTTATGTCGTTTTATTTTGGCTAATTGTTCGTTTTGTTTATGTATGCCATGAATTCTATTTAAATTATTCTGATGCGTTTCAATCAACTTTTGAAAGAAGATTATTTTAGAATACAAAAATTCAATTTGTTCCTTATACCTCAATAGTAAATTTTGAGTTTCTGTAAGAATGTTGCTATCGATATTTAGGTTCAAATCACTGTTGTAAAAGTATTTGTTTACATTTTTAACAGGATCCCCTATGATAAAATATGCTGCTTTCTCCTTTATGTGAATATGACTTATTTTACAAATACCTTCTAATAAATCCAGTTGTAAATCAATAATTTTTTGAATTTCCTCTCTACATTTCATTTCATTATTCTCACATTCAAAGATGGCATTTCTCAGTTTTTTCTCTACGGGTAAATCTAAAATAAAAGCCTTATTTAAAGTTTTTTCATCTTCTATATCCTCGTAGTCAAGGTCTAGAATAATTTGATTGTTACTTGAGTAGTTTATAAAAAGATAAATGATGAGCCCTAATCCAATAATAAGACCAAAAAATAATCCTAAAAACATAATTGAATATTATAAAAGTCTAGTAAAGTTCAGTATAACTTAAAACGAAAAAGGCGAATGTTGTATCAACATTCGCCTTAAAGATAACGTATTTTAAAAATTATTTGCTTAAAATCTTATTGACCAAATCAGCAGCTTCTTGTAAGGTAACTGCAGAGTGAACATCTAATCCAGATTCGTCGATCAATTTTTTAGCTACTTCAGCTCCATTGCCTTGTAAACGTACTGCGATAGGAATATTGATATTTCCAATGTTTTTGTAGGCATCCACAACTCCTTGGGCAATTCTTTCACATCTTACGATACCACCAAATACATTGATAAGTATTGCTTCAACATTTGGATCTTTAAGGATAATTCTGAATGCATTTTCAACTCTTTGTGCATCTGCTGTACCTCCTACGTCCAGGAAGTTGGCTGGTTTTCCACCAGAAAGTTGAATGATATCCATAGTAGCCATTGCCAAACCTGCACCATCAAGTTTAACAAAGTTTAGACCAAAGCTCTGCGCTTCAACTTCTGTAGGATCTTCTTCATGCTCGTCATTCATTGCAGCTAAATCAGCGTGACGGTATAGAGCGTTTTCGTCTAAAGAAACTTTAGAGTCTGCAGCAACGATTTTGTCGTCAGAAGTTTTTAAACAAGGATTGATCTCGACAAGAGTTGCATCAGCCCCTACGAAAGCATTGTAAAGGTTGGTAACAAATTTCACCATACTTTTGAAAGCATCTCCACTTAAACCAAGATTGAAAGCAATCTTTCTTGCTTGGAAAGCCTGAAAACCTACATGAGGATGAACATATTCTTTGTGTACAAGGTGTGGGGTCTCTTCCGCTACCGCCTCGATATCCATACCACCCTCTGTAGAGTAGATGATAACATTACATTCTTTTGAACGATCAGTAAGAATACTCATGTATAGTTCTTTGGTATCCATTTGTCCAGTAGTAGGATTAGGATAATAAACATCTTCAGTAATCAATACTTTACGAACAAGTTTACCAGGACCTTCCATGCCGCCAGGAGTTTGAGGCGTTCTGAGCATCATTCCCAGTATATTATTCACATGAGTTTTTACGTCTTCTATATTTTTTGCCAATTTCACACCACCGCCTTTACCTCTTCCACCGGCATGTATTTGAGCTTTTACGACACACCATTTTGTGCCGGTTTCGCTTTGTAATTTACTGTAAGCTGCTTCAGCATCTTCTTTTTTCTCAACTAAAACACCCCTTTGAATAGGTACTCCATATCGACCTAATAGTTCTTTTGCTTGATATTCATGTAAATTCATATGAAAGATTGAAATTGTTTCAGAATAATATTCAACTAATTGCCAAAGCTAAAATTTTTGATTAGCTTTTCCAAAAAATAGGGAATCAGATTTGTGTAAAAAAACAATTATTTAATCTTTTTGAATTTTATATATTTTAGAAAAAATATCTGAAGGCTATTTACGTTACTAAGTCATTATTATTATTAACAAAATGTCTATGTCCAATAAAAGTTTTTGTTGTTTAATCCTACTTGTTTTTGCTTTATCAAGTTTAACATATTCCCAAAAGCCAACAGTTGAAGCGTTGGTTGCCTCCTTAAATACTGAATTTGAAAAAGAATTGATTCAACTAATCAATAAAGAAAGATCAAAGTTTAAACTTCCAAATTTAATATTTGATGAAAGTCTTTCTTATGCAGCCAGGTATCATGCGAGAGATATGGCTGTTGATAATTATTTTCATCATCATACTTTTGATAGGAAAAACAATAAACTGATCAGAACTTTAAAAACTTTCGAAAGAGTAAAACCTTTTTTAGGAAAAGGAATAGCTGCCAAATCAGAAAATATTGGAGCAGGGCAGGAGAGTCCTCAAAAAATATTAACAGCCTGGATGAATAGCCCTGGTCACAGAACTAATATTCTTGACAAAGAAGCAATATATATTGGAATAGGGTATTATTTTATATCAAATTCCAAATATGAACACTATTGGGTAATGGATAATGGGATTTAAATTTGATTTTCGAGTTCAGACCTCTTCTTTTTCCATCTTTTATGGGACCAAAGCCAATATTCTGGTGCTTCCCTGATAATGGCTTCAATTCTATTGGTATAAATTCTTGTAATCTCTTCTCCACTGTATTTTGAAGGATCATCTATCAATAATTCACCTTTCAATTCGTAAAAGCCCCTCTTAGCTTTTATAGTCTTAAACATATAAATCGGTAAGTTATATTTCAAGGCATATTTTGCAGGACCATGTAATACCGCTGTTTCTTGTCCAAAAAAATTAGTCCAATAAGCATCTTTAACATTACTGGGACTCTGATCGGCAATCATAATAAACATGGGATGTTTAGAGAGGTAATTTTCAAAATGTGCCGAAGTTTCTCTCAATGGAGCCATGATAGTTCCTTTTTCTTTTCTGCTGTGTCTGATATACTCGTTGATCAAATCATTTTTAATAGGTTTGTAAAAAACTATTACCAATGGATCTACTTGCAAACCACAACCCAGGGCACCATATTCCCAATTGTTGATGTGACTGCCAACAAACAAACTGGCTTTTTCTTCCTTGAAAGGTTGATTAGGTGCATCCAAAGTCAAAATCTTATACCTTTTGACAGTTTCAGAATCAGATAAATTAACCGCTTTGATTCCTTCTAAAAATATATCTGCCAGATGTTTGTAAAACTTTTTTTCAATCAATTTTATTTTCTCAAGATCCCATTCCGGATATGCAGTGCTTAGGTTATTTCTAACAACCTTTTTTCTGTAACCAATGATATAATAGAGTAAAAGATAGAGTATATCTGAAAATTTGTACAATATCCAAAATGGAATTAAATCAAAAATCCAGATGATGATTCTAAAGAATAGATAGCCTAAATATTTAGATAGCATGCTAATAGTTTTCTGCAAGTGCAATAATGAATTTTTCAAGCTTTAATTTCATCTCTCTTGAACTGCATGTAAAGTTATTGACTAAGACAGTAAAGGCAATGTTCTTGTTGGAGCTTGTTTTTAAATATCCGGTATAAGTTTTAACTCTTGAAAGTGTTCCACCTTTACCGACATAGTTATTTTCTAGAATCGAATTTTTTCCAAATTCTTTAAAATTACCTGTTTTACCAGCAATAGCTAAGGTGTTTTTAAAACATGGAAAGGTCATTGTATCTTGATATATATTGCTTATTATATTGGTTAAAGTAGAAGAACTGATTACATTTCTGGCGGATAGTCCGCTTCCATCTTTTTGATAGAACCCAGAACAATTGATGTTTCTTCTTTCCCAAAATTCTTTTATAGCTACCAATCCAGAATCGAGACCACCAGAAGATTTTAATTTTACTCCTATTGATTTTATCAACGCCTCGCAATACATGTTTCTGCTAAATTCATTGGTATGTTTTATGATATCAATCAAATAGGGCGAATAATGTGTATGAATTTGGCTTCGGTTTTTATTAGCATAAAAATTGCTTTGGCAAAGGGCTTTTCCTCTAATCTCAATTCCATTTTTTGATAGATTGTCATGCAACCATTCTGCAGCAAAGAGTTCTGGATTGCTAATAGAACCACTGATCGGAAATTCTTTATCGCTTTGAGGTATAGTGCCTTCTAAAATCGCTTCTATTGAATTGGGGTAGGAGAATATTACCGAATTATCTCCCGAATTTTTATCAGCTGTTTTTAGTTGATTGATGAATTCAAATTGATATAATTTTGGAGAACAAGAAATGATTTCAGGACTGTCACCAATTTGATTGGATGCTTTTAGATTTAGAATATATAGGTTGTCATGAATGTTTAAACCTGACACTCCTGAACCATAGTAATTTCCTAAATCTTCCCATTGCCAGTTAGGTGCAACACTTGATTTTTCAAAATAAGTGCCATCTGCAATGACATTCCCCTTGATTTTAAGTATTCCTGCAGCTTTTATTTTGTTTAATAATATTTGAAAAAGTGAATCAATTTTTGGAATATTATCCATGAAAGGGGAGGCGAGTGTAGGGTCTCCGAATCCCCTTAGGTAAAGATTGCCCTCTAGTATTCCATTTTTTATATGACCATCATGTTCTATGGTTGTTCTAAACTGATAGTTTGGTCCTAATACGGCCAAAGCAGTAGCCGTAGTAATGACCTTTAAGGTTGATGCAGGAATCAAAGAGGTATTTGGATTATGTTCAAGGATCACTTTATTATCATCCAGATCTAATGTATTTATTGAAATTGATGCATGTTTCAATGATTCATCTTCCAACAATAAATTAAGAATATCCTTTGTTGCTTTTTGAGAAAAAACAAGTTCAGAAATTGTGATAAAAATAATAAAAAAGAAAAATCTTGAGAAGATCATTTAAATAAGCGGATGATTAAAAAATTGATTGA
>JBILRD010000155.1:0-5595 GCA_044372845.1 Saprospira sp.
TAAAATTGATATTCTTACAGGAACTATCAAAGGTACTAAACGTCGGGATCTTTTGAGTAAACTTGAAAAAGGTGAAATTAACATCCTAATCGGCACTCATGCATTGATTGAAGATTCAGTAGTATTTAAAAAATTAGGTCTAACCATCATTGACGAGCAACATCGATTCGGTGTGATGCAAAGAGCCAAAATGTGGAAAAAAACTGAGGACTGTCCACCTCATATTCTGGTGATGACAGCTACTCCTATCCCAAGAACATTGGCCATGACTGTTTATGGAGACCTGGATGTTTCAGTGATCGATGAAATGCCTCCCGGAAGAATTCCAATCAATACTTACCATAAATTTGAAAGTCAAAGGCTTTGGGTTTTTGGCAGAATTAAAGAAGAGATCGAAAAGGGCCATCAGGTCTATATAGTTTATCCACTCATTGAGGAATCAGAAAGTGAACTGATGCAGGAAATTAAAGATTTAATGCAGGGTTATGAAGTGCTGAGCAGAGAATTTCCAATTCCAAAATATCAAATCAGTGTGGTTCATGGCAAACAAAAACCTGAGGATAAGGAGTTTGAAATGAAAAGATTTGCAAATGGAGAAACCCATATCATGATGGCCACCACCGTCATCGAAGTAGGTGTCAATGTCCCAAATGCTACAATAATGGTTATTGAAAATGCAGAACGATTTGGGTTGGCTCAATTACATCAATTAAGAGGCCGAGTAGGTCGTGGAGGTGGAGAAGCCTATTGTATACTAATGACAGATTACAAACTTTCTGAAGAAGGAAGATTCAGAATGCAAACCATGTGTGAAACAACTGATGGTTTCAGAATATCCGAAGCAGATTTGAAACTTAGAGGTCCGGGAAATATAGATGGCACTCAACAATCCGGTATCGTTGGACTAAAAATGGCAGATATTGTAAAAGATTCAAAAATATTGCTTGCGGCAAGATACTCTGCTCAAAAACTAATGGAAGAAGATCCTTTTTTAGAGAAAGAGGAAAATTCAGGATTGAAAAAATACATGAATAACGAAAAAAATAAAAACAATCTCAGCAGTATCAGCTAGATTGAAGACTTTTCTTTTAGATGACTAATCAAAACTTATTCAAATTATTTTTACAATTATCGTTGACAATACCACTCCTGGTTTTGTCCTATTTTGTTTATCTATTTTGGCAGTTTAATTATTCAGATCTACTAACCTATCTTTTAAATTTAGCTGATAAAACCGAGTGGACAAACTATTTCAAGGAACAAATTCTTCCAATAAACAGATTTTATATTGCTAGATATATACTTCTGTCCAGTATGCTTCTTTACGCTGTATTTTTGATTTTCAATTTCAAAAAAACTGAGAAATGGTCTATTGAAATTTCTGAATATTCCTCCATATTTCTAAAAGATATTCTTAATGGAATCATCGGTTTGTCCAAAAATCAAATGCTTTTTTTATTAACAATTTTATTACTTTTTAGCCTTAGAAGTATTTATCATATCATCATTTATGAATTACAATATGACGAGGCTTGGACCTATGTTCATTTCAGTTCTAAGGGATTTTTAGTATCGGCCTTCAGTCCAAATAATAACCATACATTCTATAGTATCTTATGCGCAACCATTGATTTTTTGCCTTTGGATAAAAAATGGGGAATAAGATTGCCTTCACTCCTATTTACGCTATTTTCACTTGTTGCGATTTTTGCTTTCTTGAGAAAAATTATCTCTACTGAAATGGGATTTATTGCTTTGCTGTTTTTATCATTTTCCAGCTCTTTTACTTTTTTTTCTTTCCTGGGAAGATCCTATGGAATGTTGTTGTTTTTTTGTATCATCAATCTAATTGCTTTTTGGGGAATTTCAAAAAACAATGAAAAATCTAAAGCCTACACCTTTCTATTTATCCTCTCTACCATATTGGGAAATTATTCCAGTCAAGCATTCCTTTATATCTGGATCTGCTTTATTATACTTTTAATTATATACAACCAAAATAGAGCTGTCAAAATATTTAAAGTCAACTTTATCATAGCATTGATTTCATTTATTTTGTATAGTCCTAGTTTAATGGCAGGATCTTATAGTATTTTCAATAAAGCCATAGGTTCCTCTTCTATCAATACATTGGAATTTCAATATTATTGGGTATATTTTAACAGAATTGCTTCTTGGCTAATCTGGCCCAATGCACCATTTCTATTTATTATTATCTTAGGTCTGTTAGCAATCCTAACTAAATTACATACAGATCAAAACACGAATCTTCCAGACAAAAAATTACTCTTAGTTTGTATAACTTTCATATTAAGTCCTTTTGCATTTACTCTGATTTCAGGTATCCATGCACCGGAGAGAATTTGGAATTATGTTGTTATTTTTCTTTTTATTGGAGTAGCCTTAGTTATTGTAAGATTCAATAAGTCTACATTTCTGAAGATACTTACAACTGTTATAATAGTATCCGCTCTTTTTATTGGATCTGAAATTCATTATTTCATAAATTGGTCAGCTAAACTTGACAAAGAGGCTAAAAAAATTGCAGATATAGTTATGTCAAATAATAATGAATTGAATTGCCTGATCTATTCAAGGTATGACAAACCACTATTGGACTATTACTTTTTGATAAATAAAAAAAAAATTACCTGTTATATGCCATTTAAAGAAAGTAAAAATTACGCCTCCTTAAATGAAATAAGCTATGATATAATTTTATTTGAAACAGAGGAATACAAGGCAAACAATGAAGACAGGGCATTATTAAAAAAATATAATCTTGTATTTAAAAATCAGCGGATCGAACTATATTTTAAAAATCAGAACTAAGAAAAACTAAACCACAATTTTTTGACGTTAAGGACTTAACATCAAAATCAAAGGTCATGAAAAATAAAATTAATAAAACAAGCTTAGCTGTGCTGGTACTAATCTTTTTAAACAGTTGTGTACTTACCAAAAACAGCAGTTCTCACAATACTAATCCAGTTTACAAAGAAAATAACTTTGATATAAAAGGACCTGTCAATGCTGTTAACTACATCAAAAAATACCACTCAATTTCTATCAATGAAATGAAAAGAACCGGTGTTCCTGCCAGTATCAAATTAGCACAGGCAATACTTGAATCAGGTTACGGAAGCAGTGAATTATCGACAAAAGCCAACAATCATTTTGGAATAAAATGCGGTTCGACCTGGAAAGGAAAATCATACTACCTCAAAAGCAGACAATCCTGTTTTAGAGCCTACAACTCAGCCGAAGAAAGCTTTGTTGAACATTCTAATTTTTTAAAAAATGGAAGCAGGTATGATGATTTGTTTAAATTAAAAAAATCAGATTATAAAGCTTGGGCAAAAGGATTGCAAAAAGCAGGCTATGCTACTAACAGTGATTACTCCTCAAAACTAATTGAACTGATAGAACGATATAAATTATTTCAATTTGATAACAGCTAAGAAATGAAAATTTGGAAACATGAAACCAGCTTGGAAGGGCTTCAGGCTATGTCTGAGAATACCTTAGTTTCGCACTTGGGTATTGAATTTACAGAAATAGGAGATGATTTTTTAAAAGCCAAAATGAAGGTTAATGCTAACACTGTTCAACCAATGAGAATTCTGCACGGTGGTGCCTCTGTTGTTCTTGCCGAAACTCTTGGCAGTATAGCTTCAACCTTGCTAATTGAAGATTTTACCAGAAATCAAGCTGTTGGACTGGAAATCAATGCCAATCATTTAAGATCAGTACCTGAGGGTTCCGAAGTTGAAGGGACAGTAAGGCCAGTCCATCTTGGAAAAACTACTCATATTTGGAATATCGAAATTCACGACTCAAAAGGAAGATTATCCTGTATAAGCAGGCTTACCATGTTAATTCTTTGTAAAGATGACAATCGTCATACATAGTCTTTGATTTCCTTGTTTTTTTTGTGTATTATTATAAATAAAATATACCCTATGAGAAACATATTAGTACCTACTGATTTTTCAGACTGTAGTAAAATTGCAGAACAAGTGGCCGTTTCAATCGCTGAAAAAAATAAATCAAAAATTGATTTTCTTCATATGATGAATATTTCAAAGTTCAATGTTCAATCAGCAACTGCCAGTCATCATCTGCCAGAAGAAATTCAAAACTCATTAGGTAAAGCACAACAATATCTCAATAATCTGACAAAAAGTACTGAAAATAAAGGTATTGAATCAAAATCATATATCAGTGAAAATGTTTCTGTTGAAGAAATTAAAAACCATGTCCATAAACATCAAATCGACCTTGTAGTCATGGGTTCTCATGGTGCAAGTGGCATTAAAGAGGCTTTTCTTGGGTCAAATACCCAAAAGGTTTTGAGGTCTGTCCAAGTTCCTGTACTGGTTATTAAAGAAGAACCAAAGGATTTAAATTTTTCAAATATTGTCTTTGCCTCAACATTCAAAGAAGATGTACATCATGTATTTCAAAAAATTCAGAATTTCGCAAATATCTTTGGTTCAACTATTCATCTTTTATATGTTAACATGCCTTATAATTTTGAAGAAACTGATACCAGTGCTGAAAGAATTCATGAATTTTCCTCCAAGTACCCAGGTTCAAATTTTAAATTTCATATTTACAATGCATTCGATGAAGAGAGCGGTATATTAAATTTTTCTAAACTAAACAATATTGATTTGATTTCAACTTCAACTCATGGAAAGTCAGGTTTTATGCAGATTCTATCACCTTCAATTACTGAAAGTTTAGCGAACCATTCTCAATTACCCGTATTAAGTGTTAACACAAGGCACTAATTCTTAATAGTAATTTAATAAAAGGAATGTAAATCCTTGTCCAAAAGAAATTAACTTTGCTCTCATTCATTAACATTTTCCTTTGATGTCAAATCTACCTAAGGAATTTTTAGAGCATTTTTCTTCACTTGGTTTCTCTGAAACTGAACTTGAATTATTTTTCAAAAGCCTCTCCGAGCAAAGTCCAGTTTCCATAAGATTTAATCCTAAAAAATATACTGGAGAAGCCCCTAGACTCGAAAGGGTAGCATGGGCATCTAACGGTTATTATCTTGAAAGCAGACCTAACTTTACAGCTGATCCACTATTGCATGCAGGAATGTACTATGTTCAGGAAGCCTCTTCTATGTTTTTAGAAGAAGCAATAAAACAATCTCTCGATTTAAATAAAAAAAACATAGTATTAGACCTATGTGCTGCCCCAGGAGGGAAAAGTACACTGATCTCCAGCATCATTAACGAGGATAGTTTTTTATTAAGCAACGAAGTCATACATTCCAGAGCTAATATTTTATCTGAAAATATTCAAAAATGGGGTAACCATAATATTGCAGTTTGCTCCCATGATCCGGCCGAAATTTCTTCAAAACTAAATTCTTTTTTTGATTTAATCGTAGTTGATGCTCCCTGCTCTGGTGAGGGTATGTTTAGAAAAAATGAAAATAGTATTGAAGAATGGTCCTCTCAAAATGTAAAACATTGCGCACTTAGACAACAACGTATACTGCATGATATCTGGGAAGCATTAAAACCCGGAGGTATTTTAATTTATAGTACCTGCACTTATAATCAAAGCGAA
>JBILRD010000156.1:0-5504 GCA_044372845.1 Saprospira sp.
ATATTAAAATTGATGGTCTTGACTATGGATTATTAACTACAGCATTAAACCAAGCCAAAGAGGGTCGTTTACATATCCTTAATGTTATGAATGCTGTAATATCTGAATCTAAATCAGATCTTAAACCACATGCACCAAGAATAGAGTTGATGTTGGTTGATTCAAGTTTTATCGGTGCTATTATTGGATCGGGAGGTAAAGTAATTCAGGGAATCCAAAAAGAAACTGGAGCTATTGTAACGATTGAAGAAAAAGAAGGAAAAGGTTACGTATATATTTCTGGAAAGATGGAAAATGTATTAAAAGCAATGGCCATCATTAAAGGAATTATCACAGAGCCTGAAATTGGTGAAGTTTATGAAGGAAAAGTTGTAAAACTAATGCCATTTGGTGCTTTTGTTGAATTTTTACCTGGCAAAGAAGGATTATTACACGTTTCTGAAATTTCTTACGAAAGAGTCGAAAACGTTGAGGATGTCTTGAAAGAAGGTGATAAAATTCAAATTAAACTTTTAGAAATTGATCCAAAATCTGGTAAATTCAAATTATCTCACAAAGCATTATTGCCTAAGCCTGAGGGTTATGTTGAAAGAGAAAGAAGCTCAGCCCCAAGAGGAGAACATTCCCATAATAAAGGTGGATATGGAGATAGAAATAAAGGAGGCCATGGTGGCAGAAGAGATTAAATTAAATAGTTTTATCTCAAAAAAAATAACCGAGTGGATTACCACTCGGTTATTTTTTTTTAATATTTAGTTGTTAATTTAAATTACAACTTTAAAATTACAAACTCTGTTCTTCTATTTTTCTCATGATCTAGCTCAGTACAAGCATCTTTAGCTGCAGGCAAACAAGAACATTTGTTCATCATTACATCCTCACCAAATCCTTTTTCCAAAATTCTCTCAGGATTAGAGATTTTACCTTTAATATAACTTGAAGCTGCTTTTGCTCTTGCATCCGATAATTTCTTATTGATTGTAACCGTACCTTTACAGTCAGTGTGAGCCCCTAATTCCACTACCATACCAGGATTTTCATTCATAACCTTAACAATTTTGTTAAGTTCAATTTCAGCTTCAGGTTTGATATCAGATTTGTTATAATCGTAGAATATAGGATAAATACCAAGAGTTTTTCCAAGATCCATTCCTACTTCAAATTTTACAATACTCAAATCTGCTTCATCATGAATATTATACTGTCCTTCTTTATCTAAAACTCTTTTGTATTCTAAATTTTTAACAAAGTATCCTTCCTTTTCGATTTTAATTGAAAAATCAATTACGTCATTCAATTTATTGTTTGGTAATTTAATCATAAAATCACCATTACTAGTAGAATTGAATACTTGTGAAGCTCCAGATTTTTTATCAAGTATAACAACCTTGGCTGCATCTATTGGAGCTTTGGTAGTCTTTTCCGTTAGTAGAGAGTACAATTTCAAATCAGGATCTTTTTCAATAAGAATATCTAATTTTAAAGTATCATATTCAGAAGTTGAACTTATAGTATTCTTAGCATCAAAATATTTTTGCTTTGTAGCTAACAAAGTGAAACTTTTATCAGGTTCAACTGTGAAGCTGTAAACTGCATTGTCATCAGAAATCGTAGAACTAACAGAGTTACCCTCATTGTCAGAAAGATTTATATTGACAGAGAAGACTTGATTTCCTTTGTTATCAATAGTTTTTCCAAAGATTGTTTTTTCAAATTTAAAAGGAATCAACTGATTGAAAGAATAAATATCATCACTTCCTTTGCCAGTTGGTCTGTTAGAGGTAAAAAACCCTCTAAGATTATCATCTTGTATCAATCCAAAATCATCGTATTGAGTGTTAACTGGAGTTCCAAGGTTTATAACTTTACCTACATTGCCTTGTCTGATTGGTGCCACATATACATCCAGACCACCTAATCCTCCATGACCATTAGAAGAGAAATACAAAACTTTAGTTGAATCGTGATAAAAAGGATACATTTCATCTCCAGCAGTATTGATTTTAGACCCCATGTTCATAGCATCACCCCATTCTCCTAGATCATCCTTTACAACCTTATAAATATCTGTTCCACCAAAACCACCTGACATATTACTAACAAAATACATAGTGTCACCACTTTCATTCATCCAAGGTTGTCCAACAGAATATTCTTTACTGTTAAGTTTAAATGGCTTTTCAGTTTGCCATTTACCTTGGCTAGTTCTGCTAAAGAAGAGTTGAGAGGTAGCTTTTGCATCCTTACCTTTACCATGATATACTTTTTTAGTAAAAGCAATGTAAGATCCTTTCTTAGCAAATGCTACATTAGCAATTTGATTTTTACTGCTAAATTTTTTCTTATCAACCTTAACTGGGTTCAAAAGTTGGCTACTTTTAACATCCGCAAGCAATAAATTTGATTTAGTTTTTACATTCGAAGTAAATGAAAAAGCAGAAGAGCTAGTAACTTTTTTTGCAGGCAAATAAGCTGTTTTTCCTCTTTTGTAAAAAGCAGCCCCATATTCCTGATATTTAGTATTTACATCTAAATTCTTAATTTTGAATCTAGCCTCATCAATCAATAATTTGTCAAGTAAATCCTTAGACTTAACGAATTCCAATAATCTGCTATCTTCAGGATTAGATTCTCTGAATTTATCCATCCAAACCAAAGCATCATTATAATTTCCTGAACCTCTTAAAGCAATAGCATAATTGTAATAGTCATTAGAATTGGCAAGACTATCATTTACAAACTTAGCAAAAACAGGTAGAGCTTCTTTGTATTTTCCAGTTGAATTATAGGACAAAGCAAGTTTTCTGTTACCATCCAATGTCAGTTTAGGTGACTTTGTATACTGTTTGATAGCTTTATCGTAGTTTTTTGTTAAAAATAATGCATCTCCAGTAATTTCCTGTTTACTTTTTTGAGCAGATAAATAATTAAAACTAATTACTGTAAGCAAGAACGTTAATAAAAGAAAGTTTTTCATAAAGATTTGGTCTAAAAGTTATTAATACTTCTTAATGTGGTTTAAAATTTAGTTAACCACAATAATAGTAAAAAATCACTTTAAATAATAATTTTTTAAAATATTAGCTTAAAAAAAGCTGATTACACTGACAAAGAAAAGTAATCAAAGCTTATAATTTTATAATAATAAACTCAGTTCTTCTGTTATTCTGGTGATCATTTTCTGTGCAACTATCTTTTTTCTTGATTTCACAGTTACAAACCTTGGCTGGCTTGGATTCACCAAAACCTTTGCCATAAATTCTTTCTGGATTTGAAATTCTCTTTTTGATATAATCAGCAGATGATTCAGCTCTTCTAGCTGATAATTTTTCATTGTATTCTATTGTTCCGCGGCAATCTGTATGTGAACCCAACTCTACGACCATAGTTGGGTTTTCATTCATAACCTTGACGATTTTATCTAATTCAACAGCTGCATCTTTTCTAATGTTGAATTTGTCATAATCAAAATAAATGGGGAATATATTCAAGGTTTTGGCAAGATCCATACCCTCCTTGAATTTTATGGTTGATATATCAAGATCTTCATGAATATTGTATTGTCCTTCACGATTCAAGGTTTTTTTATAATCATCAAACTTGTTAAAATACCCTTCTTTTTCAATTTTAATCGTATAATCTAAACTTGAATTAAATTTATCATTTTCTAACTTAATAATAAAATCACCATTATCGCTGGTTCGATAAACAAAATTTTTACCGTTATTTTTGTCCGTAATAGTAACTTTAGCATTAGGTATTTTTTCTTTTGATATCTTATCCGTTAATAAGAAATAAAGAGAAAGATTATGATTCCTGTTTAATATCAATTCTGACACAATAGTATCTGAAGTTGAAGTAGAATTAACAGTTGTATTGGAATCAAAATAATCAGTTTTAGAACCTGATAATTTAAAAGTCTTGTCAGGTTCAACTACAAAACCATAACTCCCATCTGCATCACTGGTATCTGTGGAAATAATTGTACCCATATCATCATATAAATAGATGATTACATTTGATAACGGATTCCCCAAAGAATCTTTTGCTTTGCCAGTCAAAACTTTTTCAAAAACAAAAGGTATCAAAACTTGGAACGAATAAATATCGTCATCCCCTTTTCCCTCCAGTCTATTGGAAGAAAAATAACCATTTGACATATTTTCATTTAAAATAAAAGCAAAATCGTCAAATTGTGTATTAACGGGGCTGGCTAAATTAGTAACAGGTCCAAAACCATTATCTTTGATTTTTACCATGTAAACATCCAACCCACCTAAACCATGAAGCCCATTAGATGCAAAAAATAGAATTTTTGTTGAATCATGAACAAAAGGAAACATCTCATCCCCTTCTGTATTGATAGCATTACCTAAATTGACTGGTTTTTCCCACTCTCCTAATAGATCTTTAGATGTTCTATACAAATCAACACCGCCAAAACCTCCTGGCATATCACTTGAAAAATATAGCGTATCCCCAGTTTCATTCAGCCAGGGATGTCCAACAGAGTACTCAGGGCTATTGAATATAAATGGCTGCTCTTTTAACCATTCTCCCTTACTGGCTCTACTAAAATATAACTGAAGTTTAATGATATCATCCTTACTTTTGCCATTATAATTATTCTTAGTAAAAGCCATATAAGTTCCTTTTTTTGCAAAAGAAGCAGGGCCTTCGTGTAACTTTTTATTAAGAATCTTACTTAATTTCTCAGGCTTTACAAACTGACCGCTTTTTACATCAGCAACGAATAAATCTAAAAACGGTTTTTGATTCCAACTATAAGTACGTTTAATATTTTTTATACCTTCTTTACTAGATGTAAAAACTATTTTTCCTGTTTTGTAATATGCTGCTGCAAAATCCTGATGAATAGAGTTTATATCAAGATTCTTAATCTTATACCTACCATTATTTTTTAATAATTTATCAAGCTCATTCTTATTTTTTACAAAATCCAATGAACGAAGATCATTTGGATTATTTTCTAAAAATTTATCCATCCAAAAAATAGCGTCCTCGTATTTGCCATTGTATTTTAATGCATATGAGAAATTTAGAAAATCATCAGTATTTGCTTTTTCATCTTTAATTATTGAAGATAAAACTTCCTCATACATTTTATAATTTCCAATATTCTTATAAGATTCTGCCAATTTTCTTTTTGATTCAATACTAAGATCTTTAACCTTAGAATAATATTTTACAGCTTTTTGAAAAGAATAATAGGCGAAAAATTTATCTCCTTTCTTCTCAAGTTTAGACTTTTGAGCTGTTAATGTAAATGACAATGTCAGTAAAAAAAATAAAAAGATATAGTGCTTTTTCATGCTATTTGTTTGTTACCAAAAAGCCAGATTCTATCTGGCTTTTGAATAAATTAAAGTTTTAAAATCAACAATTCTGTTCTTCGGTTTAATTGATGTTCATCTTCAGAACATTTAGAAACTTTGAAATTCTCACATGCACAATTATTCTTTAACATAGTTTCACCATATCCT
>JBILRD010000157.1:0-5488 GCA_044372845.1 Saprospira sp.
GAAAGCTTTTTTAAGAATAAACTCTTTCTCTATCATAGTTTGTAATGGTCTGACATCATAACTCATGACAAATGGGAGTGAAATATGACTGGGAGACGGAATTAAATCAGCACAATAGAGTATTTTCTTTCCATTGACTTCCAACAAAGGCAACATCATGGCTTCGGTATGTCCAAAGGTAGAAACAACTTCAAAATTTTTGGCAAAAGCTGTTACTCTGTCAAAATTATCAATGTCAATGAATTCTAAAACTTTATTGTCTTGAAGAGGCAGAAAATTTTCTTTTAAAAATGAAGCCTTTTCTCTGACATTTGGATTTACTGCCCAGTTCCAATGTTTTTCATTTGTCCAATAGGTGGCATTAGGAAAAGTTGGGATCAAATCTTCATAGTTTTTTCTTACAGCACCTCCAACATGATCAAAATGCAAATGTGTCAGAAAAACATCTGTTATATCCTCTGGATTTAGTCCTTTGGAATGTAGAGAGCCTATAAGAGTAGCTTCACCATGTGGTTCATAATGAGAGAAAAATTTATCAGACTGCTTATTCCCAAGTCCTGTGTCAATGATGATATTTCGATTTTCTGTTTGGATTAAGAGGCACCTCATCGCCCAGGTACAAAGATTTTTATCATCGGGGTTTTCTAGTTTTTCCCAGATTGTCTTTGGTACAACGCCAAACATGGCACCACCATCCAATTTAAAATATCCGGTATCAATTACACTTAGCTTCATAGTTCTTGTTTTAGAAACCAATTTTTTTGTCAGGCTCTGTTAATGATTTTTTTAATTCAACCATTTTGATTGCGGTTACAGCAGCTTCAACTCCTTTATTTCCATGTATTCCACCTGCTCTGTCTAATGCCTGTTGCATATCATTAGGAGTAAGTACGCCAAAAATATAAGGTTTTGAACTACTGATGCTCAATTGCTGAAGTGCCATAGCAACAGAATTGTTGATGTATTCGTTATGCGATGTCTCCCCTTTAATAACGCAGCCAATGCAAATAAGAGCATCCAGTTTTTGAGAATTTGCCAACATTCTAGCACCGACTGGCAATTCAAAAGTACCTGGAACGTCAACACTATATATGTTCTCAGGTTTTGTACCATGTTCTAGCAATGTATCATAACAACCTTTGTAAAGAGCCATAGTTATTTCTTCATTCCATTCGGCTCTTACTATTCCAAATGACATAGCAGAGGCATCAGAAACCTGTTCTTTTTTGTATTCTGATAAATTTTTATTGATCGAGCTCATAATTTTTTTAATTAAAAAAAAGACAGGTTAGTTAATAACTACCTGTCTTTTTAAATATTTGTATTCATTTTTATTTACCGCCTAATCTAACGATATCTTTGTCGACAGCCAATCTTTCAGCCGCCTCAGGATATTCTTTCTTGATTCTTTCGAATAACTTGATAGCCTCAGCGTTATTTTTTTTCATATCACTTTGCAGAAGTGCTGCCTTTCTAAGGTTAACTGGAGAAGTAGCCTTATTTGGGTAATAATCAGCTGCTTTGATATACAATTTGTATGCTTCATCCATTTGGTTTAATTCAGATTTAGCATCTCCCAACATAGCATAAGCTTGTGCTTGCATCAACTTATCAGAACAAGAGAAAGATTCAAGATATTTTACAGCCTCTTGGTATTTACCTGTTTGTAAAAGAGCAGCACCTGCCATAAAAGTAGCACGTTTTCCTGCTGCAGTTCCACTGTATTCTTTGATAAAATCAAGTAAACCAATGAAATTACCTTGTTGGCCTGGAAGATTACGACCTGTCAATGCTAGGTTGAATGAATCTTGGCTAAAGTAAAACTCAGAACGGAAAATTTCCTCTTCAGCTCTTTTTTCTTTAGGACCTTTGAACATATTGAAGTAAACATAAAGACCCCCGATTCCAATTATTAAAACTGCCAAAACACCATAGATGATTTTGCTGTTTCTTTCAAAAAAATTAGTGGCTTTGTTACGAAAATCATCAATATCAAATTCGTCAAGTTGTATTTTGCTGGGATTTTGTTGTTGTTGACTAGACATTTTTTGTAAAAATTATTCTAAAAATTCAATAATTATCGACTTTTGGACAACACAAAATAGATTTGATTCAAAAGTCGCCTGCAAAGATAAATAAAGTTGCAATCTAAAGGAATTTTTTGTAAGATTTTTACATTTAGTATCTTGTTACAGATATTTTTTAACTGTAATATTGTTATGTTGAGTAAAGCTGTTTAACTTTACAAAACTCAAAAACCAAGATAATGCCTAGAATTTTTAACAAATACAGTTTAGTATTTTTACTATCAATTCTCATTCTGAATTTTGTCGTTGGTCAAAACTCAAACTTGCCAAAACTTTCAGAACAAGCTGAGTTTAGTTTGATTACCTGTACTGCCGGAAATGAAACCTACAATATTTTTGGTCATAGCGCTATCCGTTTAAAAGATCCAAAGCTAAATCTTGATTTTGTATATAATTACGGTACTTTCGACTTTGATACGCCTGATTTTATTCTAAAATTCATACAAAGGAAGTTATTGTATTCACTTTCGAAGAGTTCTTTTGAGCCCTTTAAATATGTATATGTTGTTGAAAAAAGAGGGGTTGCTGAGCAATTTTTATTGATAGACAGCATTCAAAAACAGCAGTTATTTGAGTTTCTGGAAACTAATTATTTACCACAAAACCGAGAATATCTGTATGACTTTTTTTACGATAATTGTGCAACCAGAATTCGGGATGTTTTTAGAGAAAGTTTTGGCAAGAATGCGGTAACGATGCCTGAAATAAGTTCTAACAAAACTTTTAGAAAATTTTTAGACGAATACATTCAACATGATCCATGGTTGAATTATGGTATTGACTTGATTTTAGGTCTGGAAGCTGATAAGGTTTGTAATTTTGAAAACCAGATGTTTCTTCCAGATTACATGGCTGTAAACTTGAATAAAACTTTATTAAATTCAAAACCTTTGCTATCTGAAATCAATTGGATACTCCCTAAACCTGAACCGAAATCAATTTCCTCCCTTTTGTTCAGTCCTTTGAATGTTAATATTTCAGTCTTGTTGGTAAGTATTCTAATGGTATTATTTGTAAAAATTGAATGGTTAAGGAGTTTGTGGTTTAACTCCATTTTAATTCTACTATCATTAGCGGGTTTATTTTTATTGTTTATGTGGTTTGGAACGGATCATATTGCTACTCAATATAACATGAATGTACTATGGGCAAATCCATTATTTTTGGTATGGTTGCTGTTTAACCTTAAACCAAAAAATAGAAGAAGAATTAAAATTATAGGATACAGCATCTTTGCTATCAATGTTTTTGCTCTATTAACTTTTATTCTTCCCATTCAAGAGTTTAATATTGCAGTATTCCCTTTAATTCTTACCATACTTCTTTATTTTTCATTCAAACTAAATATTGTTCAATACCCTTTGAAAAAGGTAAGTGAATTATGAAAATATTAAAATGAGGTTTTTGATAATTATATTTTACTGTCTTTCTATTTTCATAAGCTCTACAGCTTATGCTCAAGGAATTAAGGGTAAAATAAGCGATGACTCAGGCAATCCACTCTCTTTCGCTGGAGTGTATATTCAAAGTTCAAGCATTGGTACTACTACCAATGTAGAGGGTGAATATTTTTTAGAACTTAGTCCCGGTCAGTACAATATAGTCTATCAATATGTTGGATATTCTCCACTGGTGAAATCAATTTCTGTTTCCAATCAAGTCCAGGAAGTGAATGTCATATTACAACCAATTGACATCCAGAGTTCAGAGGTAGAAGTAAGAGCAGGCGAAGATCCAGCCTATCCAATCATTAGAAAGGCTATCAAAAACAGATCTTATTTTTTGAATCAATCGGAAAATTATAGTTGCGACAGCTATGTCAAGGGTAATCAGAAAATTCAAGATCTACCGGATAAAATTATGGGCAGATCCCTTGGTCAGCTGAGAAAGGGACTGGATTCAACAGGAACGGGAATTATTTATCTTTCAGAATCTGTTTCCAAGCTCTACTTCAAGGATAAAAAGTATAAGGAGATCATGATTTCTTCCAAAGTGAGCGGTGATGATAATGGATTCAGTTTTAATTCCGGTGCAGCTATGAAGGAGTTCAATTTTTATGAAAATCAACTGGTATTAGGTGATTCAAAACTCCTCTCTCCTATTGCTGAAAATGCTTTACTCTCTTACAAGTATCGATTGGCAGGAACCTTTGTAGATGCCGGAAATATTGTGAGTAAAATTGAAGTGATTCCGAAAAATAATCTTGGCGCATTGTTTCATGGATACATCTATATTGTGAATGAAAAATGGTGTATCCACAGTACAGAGCTTAAAACTACTGGCGCCGCTTCCAATATTTCTCTTTTAGATACTGTGACATTTAAACAGATACATTTTGAAATACAAGATAGCATCTGGAAATTATTCTCTCAGGATGTCAATTTTAGTTTAAATATTTTCAATATTAAAATTGGAGGAACTTTTCTAGGAGTTTTTAGAAATTACATTATTGATAGCAATCAGGACCCTAAATTTTTTAATGCAGAAGTTTTTAAGGTCAATAATGATGCTAATAAAAAAGATGTGGAATACTGGGATAGTATCCGTCCAATTCCTTTGACTGCTGAAGAAGCTAAGGAATATACCGAGAAAGACAGTTTACAAATAATCTGGAAATCAAAATCTTATTTGGACTCTATAGATAAAAAGAGTAACAGGCCAAGTTTTAATATGTTGACCAATGGCTACACTTATAAAAACAGTTTTGAAAGATGGTCGATTAAAATTCCCTCTCCTCTGAATACGATCATGTTCAATACTGTTCAAGGATTTTATGGTAATTTGAACATTGCATTCAATAAGTATTTCAATGATGATCGTACCAAATGGATAGAATCTGAAGGGCAGCTTCAATTCGGTTTAGCCGATAAACAACTAAGAGGCTACTTGAAATTTCAAAGCAAATTGAATGACATTTATGATCCTCAGATTAAGATAGAAGGCGGTCGAAGAGTAGAACAATTCAATAAACAAAATCCAATTTCAGAATCATTAAATTCCTTCTACACTTTATTGTTGGAGAGGAATTTTATGAAATTATATGAAAGGAATTATGCTGAAATTCAATACTCCAGTAGAATATTAAACAATTTTTATTTTCAGGCCAATCTTTCCTACCAACAGAGAAATGCCCTGGTCAATAATAGTTCTTATATTTTGTACAACAATAAATCAAGGATATATTTTTCAAATAACCCTTTGGATTTTAGCAATCCGCCCCTTTCTGATATCCCATCTTTCCAATCTCATCAGCATTTTGAAATAGATTTATATCTTAGAATCAGATTCAAGCAAAAATATATTAGTTATCCAGGACGAAGATTCAATGTGGATTCAAATTATCCGGAGATATGGATCAACTACAAAAAGGGTTTGCCAGTATTGGGCGCCAATACTAATTT
>JBILRD010000158.1:0-5475 GCA_044372845.1 Saprospira sp.
ACAGCTAGCAATTAGTATTTGATTTCCAGAAATAATCGTTGCACCGTCATGTAGTGGGCTGTTCTTATTAAAAATACTCAACAACAATTGTGCAGTAATATCAGCATTCATTAAAACACCAGAGCTGTATAAACCTTCCAAAGAATTATTGTTTGAAATCAGAATTAAGGCACCAGTTTTTTCATTTGACATAACTTCTACAGCCTTTAGTATTTCATAAAGAGCTGATTCTTTTTGAATATTAGTTTTATTAACCTCTCTGCCAAAAATCTTCTCAAAAATATCGATATGAAAAGACCCTTGTCCGACTAAAATCAAAAATCTTCTGACTTCAGGTTGAAAGACTATCAGAAGCGCGATCATTCCCACACTGATAAATTGTTGTAAAATAGAGGACAATAAAGGCATTTGTAATATTCCAACTACCCACCATAGAACATAAATCAGAACAAGACCAAGAAATATGTTAAAACCTAAACTACCTCTTAGTAATTTGTAGATTTGAAACAGCAAATAGCCTACTATCAGGATGTCCAGAAGGTCCCAGAGAGTAAAAGAAATGAAGCCAATTTGTAGTTGCAAACCCATTTAGTTATAATTATTTTATTCCTCGTTCTTCAACAATTCTCCATTTAACCAGAGTCCTTCATCCACAACACCGGAAATATATGAAAATTTTCCGTATCCGTGAAATTCATTCTCTTTGAACTCACCTTCATACAAATCTCCATTTTCATATTTATAAATACCTGCTCCAGTTCGAACACCATCTACCCAGTTTCCTTCGAATATATCTCCATTTTCATAAATGTATTTTCCGAAACCTGATCTTTTATCATTTAACCAATTTCCCTCGTACTTCTCCCCTTTTTCAAATTTGTATATTCCAAATCCATTCATTTGACTATCATACCATTCTCCTTCGTAATAATCGCCATTACTCCATATAAAGGTACCTTTGCCATTTCTTTTATCTGCTAACCAATTTCCTTTGTAAACACTGCCGGTTGATATATAAAAATATTCCCCATAACCATGCTTAGATTCATTATTCCATTCTCCGTCAAAATAATCATTATTAACATAAGTGTATTTCCCTTTTCCATGCATTTTCCCAAAAAGCCAGTTACCCTCATATTTTTCACCATCCTTCCATACAAAAACTCCTAATCCATGACGAGCACCTAAACACCACTCACCAAAATATACACTTCCGTTGTCAGCATAGACATACTTCCCTAAACTATGTCTGAAACCATCGTACTGTTCTCCAAAATAAACATCATTATTTTCATATGTTATTTTATTGCCAGCATCTGTCATGTATTTCTCGATTGAGTTTATGGTATAACCTCTTACTTCAAATACATTTTTAACAGGGGTTTCTGTTTCGTTGACATTCCTTTGAATTGGACCAAGGCTATCACTTATAGCCTCTCCGGGTTCGTAGGGGCCTCCAGGTCCGTTATTGTTATCATCGTTATTCATTCTTATAGTTTTTAATCTTTAAAATTATTTAATGACACTTTTTTGACAATAATATTTTTTCAAATTCAAATCTATCCAAACAATTAACGCAATTATTAGCAGTTAAAAGACCTTTGCGGGCTACTTGTATACCATATTTTATATCATGTACTCCTTTTTTACTGTGAGCATCAGGATTTATTGAAATTTTAACACCATGCTCCAGTGCAAATGGCAACCACTCATAATCTAAATCCAAACGCAGCGGATTGGCATTTATTTCTATAATAACGTTATAATGCGCACAAGCTTTAATGATTGTTTGATGATCTATTGGATAACCTGGCCTAGACAATAATAATCTACCTGTAGGGTGACCTAACATGGTTGTAAAAGGATTTTCTATTGCTTTCAAAAGTCTTTGTGTCGCTTTATTTTTATCCATTTTCAAGGAGCTGTGGATAGAAGCTATAACAAAGTCAAAGCCTGATAAAATTTCATCTTCATAATCCAGATCACCATCATATTTAATATCTGATTCAATTCCCTTGAAGATTTTAAAATCAGAAAATTTAGCATTTAAATCATCGATCTCTTTCCACTGAGCCAAAACTCTGTCAGCTTTCAGTCCATTTGCATAAAAGGCAGACTGTGAGTGATCCGTCACTCCCATATAATCAAATCCCTGCTCAATTGCATACTCAGCCATTTCTTTTAAGGAAAAAGCACCGTCGCTGTAATTTGTGTGAAGGTGAATCAATCCTTTGACATCTGAACGTTTGATTAGTTCTGGAATTTCTCTTTTATGAATGAGTGTCAAATCCCTTATCTCAGGTACGATAAAATCAATTCCCAATTTTTGAAAAATTTCATTTTCATTCAAACCGATTAAGTCCGAAAGATTTACTTTTTGTAAAATATCTTTAACAAATTCTGGACTTCCGGTAGAATGAATTAAACCTAACCCAAGCAAACCTTTATTTGCACGGTATAGTCTTACTTTTACATGCTCATTAGATGTTTTTCCTTCCCAGATATCTTTTTCTTTTTCTGTCAATTCACAAAGTATTGAGGAATCAGCCAATTCTTTAAAATCATCTGCCTCTATAATATATTCAAGAGCATTGACCACAGGCATAAGTCTACGGAATTGACCAGTTATTAAAACCTTATCGACCCCAAATAAATTTTCCAAATCTGCCAAGGTATCTTCAGCCAAAATTTCAACTGAAGCCCATCGATATTTTTCTAGTGATTGAAAATAATATTCCAGTTGTTCTTTAATATTGGCCTGAGTTTTTTCGCTAAAACCTTTTAAAGCTACTAATCTATTTTCATTACAGGCATAAAGTAGTTCGCCAGGAGACTCCACTTCAAGTTCTTTCCAAATAGTTTGAATTTTTTTGACACCCAATCCTTTAATTTTAAGTAGGGATATGATTCCTTCAGGCGTTTTTAGAATAAATTCTGACAGGAGTTTCATTTTGCCATTTCTTGTCAATTCCAGAATTTTATTACTAATAGCATTTCCAACTCCCTTAATTTCCTTTAATTGGTCTAAGGTCATCTCTGCCAAAGGTGTTTCCACATTCTTTAGAATTCTGGTAGCAAATTGATAGGATTTTATTTTAAAATCTTCTTCATTATGAAGCTCCATTAAATCAGCCAATAAAGAAAATGCTTCAGCAATTTCCTTATTTGACATATTGTTACCTTTTAAAAGTTGATCTGACATTATATATTCAATTGTTTGCTATGTAAAAAGGCTTCTAAATAATTCTTCAACTTTAGAAACCGGAATGATCTCTATATCAAATTTAACATTTGACATTCCTTTCAAATTAAATTTTGAAATATAAATTTTGTTAAATCCCAATCTGCTGGCTTCTTGGATTCTTTGCTCCACTCGTTGAACAGATCTGATTTCTCCCGACAAACCAATTTCTCCTGAAAAACATATATCGTTTGATATTGAAATATCTTCCAAAGAGGAGATTAAAGCAGAAACAACAGATAGATCAATAGCCGGATCATTGACTTTGATACCGCCGGCGATATTCAAAAACACATCATTATTCCCAAACTGGAAACCGCATCTTTTTTCGAGAACAGCCAGCAACATACTAAGCCTTCTAAGGTCAAAACCAGTAGCTGATCTTTGAGGAGAACTGTAAACAGCTTTACTCACCAGAGCCTGAGTTTCGATCAACATAGGTCTAATACCTTCAACAGTAGCAGCAATGGCCGACCCACTCAATTCAGAATCCTTTTGAGAAATTAGTAATTCTGAAGGATTGGATATTTCTCTCAGACCATTGCTTCTCATTTCATAAATTCCAAGTTCAGATGTGGATCCAAATCTATTTTTGATCGTTCGAAGAATACGGTGTGTATAATTGGTATCCCCTTCGAATTGTAAGACAACATCCACAATATGTTCCAGGAGTTTTGGACCGGCGATTGATCCATCTTTGGTGATATGTCCAACAACAAAAACAGGAACGTTCATCTCTTTGGCATATCTCTGAAGCTCAGCGGCACATTCTCTAACCTGAGAAACGGACCCTGGAGGAGAATCAATAAATTGGGAATTTAAGGTTTGGATGGAATCGACTATCACCAAATCAGGTTCTAATTGACTTGCCTGCATCAATAGATTATTCAAATTTGTTTCTGCCATCAGGTAACAGGCAGATAATGCCTTTCCGAAACGCTCAGCACGCATTTTTATCTGTTCCTCACTTTCTTCACCAGAAGCATAAAGCACCTTTCCTTTGAAAGCCAAAGCCAGTTGGAGCATAAGAGTTGATTTACCTATTCCTGGCTCACCTCCTATCAAAATGATAGAACCCGGGACTATTCCACCGCCCAATACCCTATCAAGTTCAGCATCCATGGAACTTTGTCTTTCTGTAGTTCCCGATTTTACATCATTTAAAAGTATAGGTTTAATCTTTTCTCCAGGAGCTAGCCTTTTTTGTGACCATATTTTTTTAGACTCTTCTTTTGCCGTTGGTTTGATGATCAATTCCTCCTGAAGCGTATTCCATTCAAAACAGGACGGACACTTGCCTTCCCATTTTGGGGACTCTGCGCCACAACTTGTACAAAACCAAGATTTTATAGCTTTTGCCATTGAGGGTATGTTGTTACTTATGTTAATTTAAATAAATATAAAGCTATGATTTTCAGTAAAAATATGGTCCAATAAAAAATGATACAAATCATAATTTACCCTAAAAATCACAAAGAATAATGTAATTTATTTTTTTGTACGGAAATTAGTATTAATTTTGATACCGAAGCTAAGCGACCCTATATTTTATTTATACATTTTTTGTTAATACAAAAGAACGATTAAATGAAAGCCATAGAAGAAAAAGCTGAAGAAAGATTTTTGAATCAACATTTTGTAAGTGCTAGAGACGAATCCGTCAGGATGTTTAATAATCCAATACTGCATTTTTTTTCATTTGTACATTGGTCAACTCCTTTAATCATCTACGTTCCACTAATTACTTACCTTTTGTATCATTCATATACCATTCATGAAATAAGTTCATCGGTAATTGTATCTTTCTTTTTTATAGGCATAATAGCCTGGACGTTATTTGAATATGTTGCCCATAGATTTATATTCCATTACCATCCCAGTTCTGAGTTTGGAAAAAGAATACATTTTATATTGCATGGCGTTCATCATGATTATCCAAATGATTCCTGGAGATTAGTGATGCCGCCCATTTTGAGTGTTCCTCTTGCTACCATTTTCTTTTTCTTGTTTACTTATTTTCTAGGTTTAGAAAAAGGACAACCGCTCTATACTGGATTTATTTTTGGTTATCTTTGTTATGACATGATACATTATGCTACTCATCATGCTAAATTTATCAGATACAAATGGTTTATGGATCTAAAAAAACATCATATGAATCATCATTTTACCTCTCCCGAAGAAGGTTATGGTGTAAGTAGCTCTTTTTGGGACAAGATATTCAACACAGGATT
>JBILRD010000159.1:0-5465 GCA_044372845.1 Saprospira sp.
GTAATAACCGGATTTACTGACAAGTTCATTGCTGTCACTAATGACTAATGCACCCTCTGGATAATCAGCTATTCTACTGTTCAAATCATAATACAAAAAATCTGTAAAGATGGTCATTGAACTATCTTCTAAAACTACATTACCAACTAACTTTGCTTTTTTTGTATTACCATTATAGAATAACGAATCTGAATAGATTCTAAGATTATCGTTCTGAAGCATTTCTACATTTCCAAAGGCTATAATCTGTTTTTCAGGATAACGGTGCGCTGTATCACACCATAAGTGCATATTTTGTTGTTGTAAATGCACCTCACCTTCAAGGCTATAATAATCACCTTCCTGCTTTTGAACACCTTTCATTTTTTTGGAAAAAATCAGTTCTATGGCAGAGCTGTCTTCTACCTGACTTGTTGCTTGTGCAAAAACATTCGAATTTGAAAAACTGGAAATCAGTATTAAAATACATATCGATACAGAGCGAATGCTATGATTGTTATGTGAAAACAAAGGATTTATTTTCTTAAGGTGCATTCTAATAGATTTATTCCGCAGTTTTTGTGAAACAGAATTTTAATTCTATTTATTTTGATTTTTTATGTAATTTTTACCTTCGCCATATGGCTTGTATTTCCCGCTCAATACTGTTCTATATCTTTCTGGATGCTCTCTGATGTCTTCAACTAGTAAGGTGACTTCATCAATTGTTTTTTTAACATCATTCAATAATTCTTTATCATTGACTAAGGCTGCTAAGAGTCCTTCTTGTTTAGATAAATCTGTTAATATTTGCAATTGTCCCATCAATTTATTGGTTTCACCGAGAGTTATTTTAACATCATCAGCTACTTTTCCAAATTTTTCAATGGTCTCTTTGGTAGAATTGATGGTTTTGTCAATTTCTGCATTTTTAAGCTGCTCTGAAATAATGCTGACGTTACTCATTAAAGCAGTTATTTGGTCATTGTTCTTTTTTACATTATTAGTGATAGCTTCAATATGCTTCATAGTGCTGACAAAGCTGGCAGTAGAGTTTTCAAGAAGGTTAGCCATAGCATCACTGATAACCTTAAGGTTGGAGATGGTAGCTTGAATTTCTTCAGCTGATTTTTTTAAACCGCCCTCTTCGTTTTTAGCAATATCAGAAAGTACTAATCTGAATGAATCAATTTTTTCCATGTAGGGTTTTGCAGCATCCGTTACTATATCGAATAAACTACCAACCTTTCCTTCAATGATGTCACCCGACTTTAGGCAATTATCTCCATCGCAGTAGCCTTCAAATTTTAATTCAACAGTCTTACTTGCCATGATACTGGGAGATCCAAGAACCGCTACAGCATTATTAGGGATTTTTGTACCTTTTTTTAATGTCAATGAGACTAAAACGACAGCAGGGTTTTTTTTATCGATATAGATGCTAGACACAGAGCCAATCTGAAATCCTTTAACAGTAACAGGTGCACCTGTAGAAAGCCCACCTACATTGTTAAAGCCGGATGTGATAATAAAATTGGAGGATAATAAATTAGTTCCTTTTAAAAAGAAATAACCCCAAATGAGTAAACTAATGGAAAGCAATCCTAAAATTCCAATTTTTATTTCGTTCTTGATTTTCATTTTGTTAAGGTCTTGTTAGTTGTTTTTTTCTTTCTAAGTGAGATAGTGTTTTGAGGATTTAACCTTATCTCTCTTGATTGTCCCTCAATATCTTTAATATTTTTTAAAATTTTCAATTTATAGTCAGAATCATAGAGGTACTTTCCAATTACAGTATCTTGATTAGAATTGATTTTTGTTAATTTATACTGAATATCAGTTATTTGTTTTGTACTTTTTTCGAAATCGGGAACCATTAAACTGTCAAGTTTAGATGATATGTTTTTATTGGAAAAATCATAGGATTTAAATTTTTCTGTCGAATTTTTTAAATCTTGAATTGAACTGTTGATTTTATCTTCTATTGAATGTAATCCGGCCAGAGATTTGTTTAAAGAGGCTACCTGTTTTGTAATATTGCTTTTATTTGAATCAAGTGTTAATTTTAAGTTATTGGAACTTCTATAAAAATTGGTAATACTTAATTCTATACCATCAACAACTTGTTTTAGATTTTCCTTTTTGGGAAATTGAGAAAGCACAATGGTATCTATTTTTTTAATATAAGGCTCAACTTGTTTTTTTGCATCTAAAAGATAGGAACCTACTTCTCCTTGAATAATAGCCCCAGATTTTAAAAAAATACCTGAATTGTTATTGTCAAATCTAAGGTCTAGTCTTGCAGGATATAAGATACTGGGCGTATAAGCAACGGCAAAAGTGTTTTCAGGTAGGTATATTCCTGGTACTACATCAAATTCAACTAAAATATGATTGTTGTCTTGATTTAATCTGATATCCTGTACTTTGCCTACCTGTATACCAGCATAATAAACATAAGAACCCGGTCTTAAAGTACTAACTGCTTCGAAATCTGCAGTTAGGATCAAGTTCCTGTTGAAAATAGGTTTGTTTCTGATGTAGTTATACAATGACAGCACAATAATAATTGACAAACAGCCTATTATTCCCCAAAGTTGGTATTTTTTTTTACTGTACAAAATATAGTTTAATAATAGTAATGAATGAGATTTTCAAATATAAGGTAAATGTATAAAAAAGGGAAAAAAGTGAATGTCAATCTGAAATCAAACTATTTAAAACTGATTTTATGTCGTCGGTAGGTAATTCACAAGTATAATTTGAGCAAAGATAAATCATAGTATTATTATCGTTTTTTTCTCTGTTTTCAAATAAGGGTAAAGGTTCTTTTCCAGTTTTTGAGGAACAATAGAGCAATTCCGGCAAATAATTTTTTTGTACTAGTTTACTGTAATTCAAGTATTCCTCTCCGACAATGACAAGTTCTTTTGTCGCGTAAAGATCGTAGAAAAGCGCTTCAGCCCATTTAGAGAAAGATTGAGGAAATTTAAGGATACTTTTTTTCATATTTCTCAATCCAGATACTGCTTTTTCGTCATAATCTTTATGGTTTAATAATTTACCCAGAATAAATAGATTATGAATCATTGTAGAGTTGCCAGATGGAATGGCATTGTCATACATATCTTTTTTTCTGTAAATTAAATCTTGCTGATTTTTTGCGCTGAAAAAATACAAATGATCTTTCTCGTCGTAAAAATCACGAAGAACAATTTCAGTTAATTTTTGAGCATAATTTAAATACTTTATTTCAAAAACAGTTTGATAGGCGACTAATAGAGTTTCAATAAACAAAGCATAATCATCAAGAAAAGCATAGCTTCCCAATTGACCGTCTTTAAAACTATGTCTCAAATGATCATTAACGTCAATAAAATGATTTAGGCAAAATTCAATATTCTTAAATGCAATTTCTTTGTAATGCTCATTTCCCAATGCTTGATATGCATGTAGATAGGCAGTACACATCATTGCGTTCCATGATAAGATGATTTTATCATCCAAAGAGGGTCTAATTCTATTGAATCTTTCTGTAAGGAGTTTATCTTTGGATTCTTCAAATAATTCTTTCAGGTTTACCCTATCCAAACTTTTTTTATCAGCAAATTCTATCAGACTATATTTTCTGTGAAGAATATTATGATGTTCCCAATTACCTTCCTCTGTGATATTATAATATTCGCAGAAGTGTTCTGAATGTTCTCTAAGAATTTTATCAATTTCAGATTTTTTCCAGATGTAATATTTTCCTTCAATGCCCTCAGAGTCGGCATCAAGAGCTGAATAAAAAGCTCCTTCGGTATGTAACATTTCTCTTTCAACCCAATGGAGGGTTTCCTCAATACAATCTTTATACAATGATTTTTTACTCAATTTGTAAGATTCTGAAAGAAGAGTAACCAAAAGAGCATTATCATAGAGCATTTTCTCAAAATGGGGTATCATCCATTTTTCATCAACTGTGTATCTGGAAAACCCACCACCAATTTGATCATATATGCCACCATATATCATTGATTCCAAGGATTTGTGAACATGATCAATGGCATTGGAATTTTTTGAGTAATAATAGTACTTCAAGCAAAAATTTAAGGAGGAACTTGAAGGGAATTTTGGAGCGTATCCAAAACCACCATTTTCTAAATCAAAATTATTTTTTAGTGTTTCAAATGTCTCTGTTAAATGAATTTTTAAATCACTATCATTTCTATTATCAAAAAGTTCGTCAACGAAGTAGGAATCTGATTCCTGTAGGTAATGCATTACTTTATCAGCCTGGGCATAGACCTCATCCCTTCTTTTTTGATAGGCATTGTTAATGTTTTTTAGAACCATTGACCAAGAGGCTCTTCCATGATTTTGAACCGGAGGGAAATAAGTGCCTCCAAAAAAAGGCCTACCGTCTGGCAGAAGAAAACAGTTTAAAGGCCAACCGCCATGACCTCCTGAGATCATCTGTACAGCCTCCATATAAATGTTATCTAGGTCAGGCCTTTCCTCTCTATCAACCTTGATGTTTATAAAATGTTCGTTCATGAATTGAGCGACCTCCTCGTTTTCGAAGGATTCTCTTTCCATGACATGGCACCAGTGGCAGGTTGAGTAACCGATACTGATCAATATTGGTTTATCTTCTATTTGTGCTTTTTGAAGGGCTTCTTCAGACCATGGATGCCAATCTACCGGATTATGAGCATGCTGCAATAAATAGGGACTTGTCTCCTTAAAGAGTCTATTTGTGAATTTGTGCATAATATTGTTTTCAAGTTTATCTATTTTGATAAACTCAATAGTCAGAACTTAGTTTTTCAAATTACATTTTTTGAAGAATCAGCTTAGAAATTTCAGGATCTGATAATATGGATTTTAAATTTGAATTACCAGAGCCAATAAGATCTTGAGCCATAGATAGCCTTATATCATTTGGAATAAAATCAATTTTAATAAACTCCTTGATATTATTCAAATGTTCTTTTTCGGCTTTAATGTTGTTGATAATCAGATAGTTAACCAATCTTGTACACAAGGTTGCTATAACATCGACTCTCAGCATTTCTTTGTTAACAATTTGTATAATAGGCTGAAGTACTTGAGCATTGAAATTTTTCGCTTCAATGATTTCTTCAGGGCTGATTAACTTAGAAAGATTGTTGTTTATAAATGAAATAAAAGTTGTTGCTGTACTTTTATCAAGACAGGAATCAGCCAAAATTTGAATAAGGGTAATGTTTTCATTTAGATTTTCAATTTTTGAGATAGATTCAAAAAATTGAACCAAGGTTCTGGGTGTTGTTCTTTCTCCTGTGATAACCTCTGGATAGGTAAGAACAAAATTTATACCTCTTTGGTCAATACCATTTTTTTCTGCCCATTTAGCCCATTCTTTAACGTCAAATTCCATGGTGATGTGCATCATTCTGGTAATCATAGCGTCATCCATTGGAGTTACAGAGTAGTCGCCGCCATCTGGATTAGCTGTCAAG
>JBILRD010000161.1:0-5452 GCA_044372845.1 Saprospira sp.
CATTCGAAAATTGTTAATAAAGAATATGAAATATTTATTTAGCGCATTTTTATCCTTTGCTTGTATTATAGGTTTACATGCACAACAGGAACCGCTTTTTTCGCAGTACATGTCAAATACCTATTTGATTAATCCTGCAATTGCTGGATCTAAAGGCAACCATAGTCTCAACTTGTTTCACAGATGGCAATGGGTAACATTTCCCGGTGCTCCACAAACATTTGGAATCACCTATCAAGGTTTATTCGGTAAAGTTCATGGAGTTGGGGGATTGTTGTTTTCTGACATCACTGGTCCGAGCTACAGAATTGGATTCAAGGGATCCTATGCATTTCATATACCTTTGAACGAAACCATGAAGTTATCTATTGGGGCTGCAGGTAGGTTAGTAAGAAATACTATAAATACCAGAGTGATCAATTTTCAACAATCCAATGATGCTGCTGTAGATAATGCTTCAGAATCCGTATATGGTGGAGATGCTGAGTTTGGTTTGTTTCTATACCATAGCAATTTCTATGTGGGTTTTTCTGCCCCTAATTTAATTCAAACCAAAATTGATTTTGGTGCGAACCCAGCGAACAGAGATCCCATCGGAAAAGGTTACAGACATTACTTCTTAACCGGAGGTTACAAATTTAATGTGACAGAAAAAATAATGTTGGAACCATCTATCATGGTTAAATATGTAAAAGGTCCATACCCACAAATTGATGGTGGTATAAATGTTAGATTCCTAGAGGATCAGCTGGCATTTGGTGTTTTTTACAGAAACCCCGGATTCTTATCTTTTCAGGCAAAATTCTTGTTTGACAAGTCTATTCCTCTTTTACTATCTTTCGATGTCTCTACCGCTAGATTTCAAAACTACAGTGTGGGTGCTACTGAAGTAATTCTTGGATATGATTTTCCAACTAGAATATTGGACAATCCTTCAAATAACAAGGTTAGCTCCCAAGAAAATAAATAATAATAATGCTGAATAAAAATGCCCCCAAAAAGTTAGATATTTTTTGGGGGCATTTTTTATTTTGAAATAATTATGACTAATTATTATTCTTCTTCCTCATCACAATTATCAGGTGGGTATTTATCTAACCATAGATCAATAGCTGTGCCCATATTTGCGTTTTCTGTAGCCCGAGGAGATTGTCTGACTACATAAGCATTTGCAGTGTCTTTTTTTACAGCAGATGTTAACTTAACATTCCCTACATAAAACTCATTGCTCATAATAATGATGGATGCTTCCTCGTAAGTTTTACATAGTAGATTTGGAACTTCCATTAACTCAGCATCTTGACCTTTATATAATTCTATGTCTAACATAGAACCTTTAGGTATACTTTGTGTTTCAGTTGGCTTCCTCTCGCCTTTTGATTGGTTGGCCTCCTTGAATAATAATTTTCCATCCAAATACACAGCCGAAACTGTATTTTCAGGCCTACCAGGTACATATTTTTTTCTTCCAATTTTTAAGTCTAAACTTTTAAATCTTCTTTCTACCTGTTCTAGTGAAAGAGTAATAACCTGTTCGTACCTTAAGGCAACTAAAGGCGCCTCATCAGAATTTACAGTAACATAAATTGTCCTTTTGGGCTTTACTCTTGCATCTTTTTTAGGCGTTTGCTCAATTACAATACCTGGTTTTTTACCTGGATTATAAGTTGTATCTGTTACTACCATTTTAAGTCCAAGATTATTAAGCAACTCCTTTGCCTGGTCAAGCTCTAAATTTGTTATATCTATTACTTTAACTTCCTCATTGTGCCTCGTATAAAATGGCAAAATTATTACAAAGAATAGGAAAAGTATGGCTCCAAAAATTAAAAGCATTTTCACTAAATTCTTTAAAACTAACTTACTTTTAAAAAAATAGCCAACTTCAGCTAATATGGAATAAAATGTATCTTTAATATTCATTTCTAAGGTGTGATAGTTTTTTTCTTTTAATTTGTAAATTTAAGATAATTCAAATTCATATGTAAAGAAGTATTGTACAAATATTGTACAAATTAAATTTAAACTCAAATCAATTAGTAAAATCAAAAAAACTTTAATTGCTAAATGCTTTTTCTGGATTATTTAAAAAAAGTAATAGAGCTCGACAAAACCATCTTTATCATAGTAATAATTTTTATTCTAGGGCAAGGGTTTTTTACATACAAAGGTGTTGAGACATTTCCATTTTTTAACTACGGTATGTATTCCTCTAAATTTTCCAAACCTGAATTTTTAGAAGTTCTGTATTTAAAGATAAATGACAATAAAGTTAATATTAAAGACAGTAAATACAAATCAAATTCATTCATTTCCAGTCAATTAAACTATTATTATTATCAAAAAAAAGATAATAATTTTGGAGAATGGTTAAATCTATATTTGCAAAAATCATCTTCATTAAAAATTAGTAAAATTGACCTTATAGTTAGCAAATTTTCTTCTGAATTCCCATATCAGTTATTAAAAGAAGATGTTTATCCATTATATGATAAGTAGCAATAGTTCAAACAAAATTCTTTTATTCAGAATCGCTAGTTTATTTATTTTAGTTATTCATATTTTCAAAATCTTGAATAATCTTGGAATAAGTCAGCTTGAACAGCCAATTTTTCTTGAGCTTAAAGCAGATCGAGTACTTTGGTTGCTGGATTTCTTAAACATTTTAACCTCAATTTTACAGAATCCAAATATTGCTATATTATTTGATACCCTCTTAATCATTTTACCGTTACTCTCCTTGTTCTACCCTCATGGTAAGTACTTGTCTATTTTGCTTTTTATATCATGTTCCCTTTATTATTTTTCTATAAACTCCAGCTCAACACACCATGAACATAATTACATAGCTATTCTTCTGATTTCATTTTTAATGATATTCAAAAATAAAGTTAGATATAATTTAGTTTTTGAGTTTACTCGATTTTACACATGTTTTATCTTTTCATCTGCTGCTTTTTGGAAAATAGGTCGAGGCTCATTTTGGCATGAAGGCCAATTTCAAAATATTCTGAGAGTACAACATAGCGAACTTTTAGCTTTAGATTCCAAAAATTCAGTTTACTTTAATTTCATAGATTTCATTATTAACAATTATGAAATTTCCACTTTTTTATGGCTCTTTGCTCTTATTCTACAACTTAGTTTTTTGATTGGATTTTTTACCAAAAAATATGATCATATTCTTCTCCTAAATTTGTTGATATTTATATTCACTGATTTTATTTTGATGAATATATGTTTTTTTGAATATATCATTCTTTCTGTTTTTTTTATGAGAAAATTTAAAAACGATAGGATGTTCTAGTTCAATAAAATTTATTTATTGATTCTATGTCAATTATTTTTTTTAATTGCTTTTACACCTTAAGTTTGTTGTTCATATTATATGAAAAATCAAATACAATGATACTCACTGATAAAGAAATACTATCATCTATAGAGAATGGTGAAATTCTAATCTCTCCATTTAAACCTGAATGTCTCGGAACTAATTCTTATGATGTTCACTTAGGAAAATACCTTGCGACCTATACAGACAGAGTTCTGGATGCAAAAAAACACAATACAATAGAGGTTTTCGAAATACCTGAAGACGGTTTTATTCTTCAACCCAACACTTTATATCTTGGGGTTACAGAAGAATATACAGAGACTCATAACTCAGTCCCATTTTTAGAAGGAAAATCCAGTGTAGGTCGATTGGGAATTGATATCCATGCTACAGCAGGTAAAGGTGACGTGGGATTTTGCAATACTTGGACCTTGGAAATTTCATGTACTCAAGCCGTCAGAATTTATTCTGGTATGCCTATAGGACAGTTAATTTACTTCAAAGTCAGTGGTGAAATTGAAAACTATTACAACAAAAAACAGAACGCTAAATACAACGAGAGGACTATTTATCCGGTTGAATCAATGATGTGGAAAAATAAATTCTAATTTATTTAAAACTATTTCCATCAAAATACTCATCATAAGTATCCTCGTTTTTGGATGAAAGATTCATAATTGTTAGTACAATACCTGTTACTACCATTGCAATCTTTACAAAAAATCCAACAAAAGGTCCTGTTATTAGGTTCATCCAGTCAGTTATAGCAAAAGGTAAACCTACCATATTCACCACAATACCAATAAAACCTGTAATAAAAAGAAAAAAGCCTAATATGGTTAATAAATTTCGTTTCATAATTTTCTTAAAAGTTCAATTGCAAAAATAAACAATAACCGTTAAATAGTGATTTTGTTTTTATATTTGTGCATCATTTTAACCCTTTTTTATTAGCAATAACAAATAGTAGTTGAAGAATGATCAAATTGATTGAATGTCCAAGAGACGCCATGCAAGGGTTAAATCAGTTCGTCCCTACCAAAACTAAGATAAACTATATCAATCAGCTTTTAAAGGTTGGATTTGACAGCTTGGATTGTGCCAGTTTTGTATCTCCAAAAGCAATTCCTCAAATGAAAGATAGTGCTGATGTTATTTCAAATCTTGACCTTTCAAATACAGAAACAAAATTATTAGTAATCGTTGCAAACAAACGGGGAGCTTTAGATGCTTGTAATTTTGAACAAATATCCTATCTCGGTTATCCCTTTTCAATATCTGAAACATTTCAATTGAGAAATACCAATGCAGATATAAATGAATCACTTGAAAGAGCAAAATCTATTCAAGAAATTTGTGTTAAAAACAATAAATCCATGGGTGCTTATCTATCTATGGGTTTTGGAAATCCATATGGTGATGAATGGAGCTTGGAAATTGTAGAAAAATGGGTCAGTAAACTAGTTGATTTAGGTATCAAAACAATCTCATTATCGGATACTACTGGAATTGCAACTCCCGCATCCATTGAGCTTATTTTTAAAAATCTTATCCCAAAATATAATAGTATAGAATTTGGTGCTCACTTTCATAGTTTACCAGAATCCAGTATTGAAAAAATTGAAGCTGCTTATCTAAATGGCTGTAAAAGATTTGATGCAGCACTCAAAGGATTCGGCGGTTGCCCTATGGCAAAAGATGATCTTACCGGAAATATTGCTACTGAAGTCTTAATAAATTATCTGATCTCAAAAAATGAATCTTTAAATATTGACTTTAATAACTTCAATTCATCTTTGGATTATGCTGTTAAGGAAGTATTTCCAGTTAAGTTAAGTCATTGACAAATTTTAATCGCTGTGAATTCTTATTTCATTTGTTTAACTATACTATTAAATAAGAAATAATTTATTCTTAGAAAAATATTATAAGGATTTAACTACTAACTATTTTTAAAAATTACTTATTATTGCAGTCGAAATTTAATCACTAATTAAAGGAACAGTTCAATGAAGTACGCATTTTACGCCATATTCTTTGCAGTCATAGGATTATTGTCTTACTACCTTGTAGAAAGTATCAGACGTCCTGTCAATTTCAATAATACTTGGTCTGCTA
>JBILRD010000162.1:0-5451 GCA_044372845.1 Saprospira sp.
ATTTAGAGGTATTGATCAATGATTTGAACTTACACTATAAAAATAATAATGGCTCCTGTATTGTTGTTGTTTCTGAAGGGGATGATGCCGGACACGCTTTTGAAATAGCCGAAAAGGTAAAAGGTAAATGTCCTTTTGAAGAAATAAAAGTGGTTGTGTTGGGTCATATCCAAAGAGGGGGCAATCCAAGCTGCTTTGACAGAGTATTGGCGAGCAGAGTTGGAATTGCAGCTGTAGATGCACTGAAAGAAGGCAAAAAGGGAATTATGATCGGGCAGTCAGGACTTAAAATGGTCGAAGTGCCTTTTGAAAAAGCAATCAAGCATCACCAAAAATTAAGCCCATACCTGGTTCAGGTGATGGAAATGCTGACACTATAAGTTATTTTATTTTTTCAAGAGAGTTCCATAGTTTTTCGGCAGTCAAATCCCAGGAGTATTGTGTTCTTTGTATTTTACCCGCTTCAATTAGCTTAGCTCTCAAACCTTCTTCTTTCCAAATTCTGATCATCTGATTGGCGATATCTCTTTCCGAATAGGGATCGACCAATAGTCCGGCATTTCCGGCTACTTCAGGCATCGAAGAGGTATTGGAGCAGATACTTGGAACATCCGCATACATAGCTTCTAAAATTGGTATTCCGAACCCTTCAAACAAAGAAACATAGGTAAGGGCATGGGCTGCAGCAACAATTTTTGGCAATTCGACAGCATCGACGTATCCTAAGAAAATTACATCGCTTTTGAATTTCATCTTGTGAAGAATCTCGGCAATTTCTCCGCTTTGCCAGGCCATTCTGCCGGCCAGCAGCAGTTTCAAAGGGGAAGAAGTTTCTGTTTTGAATATATCAAAGGCTTTTAACAACCTCAACAAGTTCTTTCTGGGATGAATGGATCCTAAGTAAAGAAAATAAGGACAACCCTGACTGTATTTATCTTCGATTTTAACGCGCTCTTCCAGGCTTAAAGGCTGGAAAGATTCATTGGCACCATCATAGACTACATCAATTTTATCAGGCGCAATCTTCAAATGCGCTTCAATGTCTCTTTTTGAATATTCTGAAACGGTCGCAATTCTATCTGCTTTTTCGGCAAATTTGGGCATGTAATGTTGATAATGCCAGAGATGACTTTTCGGAATTTGATTGGGAAAATGCTTCCAGGCAATATCATGTATCACCAGTAAACTTGGAATATTGGCAGAAAGCGATAAAAAACCATCGGGGGACATGAAGCAATCGGCCTGATATTTTTTGAAAATCGCTGGAAGCGAATATTCAAACCACCAATAAAAAAGAATCGGATGCCTGGCTTGTGGAGCGGCAATGATTGGTGTAACGTTGGCGTTAAAAACAAACTCCTCGTCAAATTTTCGATCAAAAATGAACAAAAACTCATGTTCTGGATGCCAGTTTACCCATCTTTTCAAAACTTCATAGCTAAACCAACCGATACCTTCTAGTTTATCGGTTAATAAAAAACGTGTATTGATAGCAATCTTAGACATATTGAACTTAATTTTCTATAAATCCCAGAATGACTTGGGTTTATAAAGGAATTCATACAATCTTTTGGTACTGATAATAAAATAATTGGCTGCTAACAGTAATACTACAGAAGATAGTAACCAATGCAAAATTTTTAGAGTAAAAAAGAAAAATGGCGCCATAAATCCAAAACTGCTGATCAGTATAAACAAGGCAATTCCAAATGTCAGTAAACCATATCCCAATACCTGTCGAATATTGTACAAATATTGTGTTCTTTGCCAGTCTTTATATTTTTTTACTACATAAAAGGCATGTAGAATCTGCCAGGAAGAAAGCAATATTCCAAAAAGACTGATATGGTAAAGTATAGCCCCGGCCTTTGGCTCAGAAACTATCTGAATAAGTAAAAGAATAAAAAGAATAAGTTGTATGCAGAGATCCAGCCATAATCTTATTCTGGTAGCGCGAATCATTGTCAGTAATTTTAATTAGAACTATATCGTTCTGTAAATCATTTTGTATATGTCTTTAAAAGTAATTATCAAGTACCAAACTGCCATAATGATTTGATAATAGGGTATAATAATCCAAAAATATCTTATAAAGTTTAGATGAAATCCAGCGGGCAATAAGTTCAAAATGCCTATTGTTTGCAAAAACCAACTCAATCCAAATAAACCTGACATGAAAGTAAATGTATAACCAAAAATTTTGACATATAGTTTTTTAGAGTCTCTTTCAAAAAATTTATAACTCAACACCCCATTTATAAATTGCCAAAAAGATAAAAAAACCAAAAATATCTGAACTACCTTGTTTGGCTCAGTACTTTTAGTCAAGAGAAAAGCAAAAAATATGAACAGGGTTGCCTGAGCAAAACTATCAATAAGTAAATGATGTCGATGGTTCATGATAAATTTTAAAATATTGGAAACCAATTATTAGTTCATAAATCAAAGTTAATATTAAATCCATTCCCATGCACTGGCATAGCCACCATGTTTTTCGCAATAATCTAAAAATCGACTGTAAAATTTATCAGATGCAATACTGGAACTGTCTCCAATGACGATCAATTTCTTTTTGGCTCTGGTCATAGCAACATTCATCCGTCTGCTATCTTTCAAAAAGCCTATCTCTGCCTCGGAATTTGATCTGACCAATGATATATAAACCACATCTCTTTCCTGTCCTTGAAAGGAATCTATCGTATCAACGCTGATATCATCATCAGGGTAATGGTCAAAATCCTTTTTTATATGTTCCTGAATAAATTGTACCTGTTCTCGATAGGGTGAAATCAAAGCTATTCTTGGACGATGTTCTTTGGAAGCGTAAGTCAGCAGATAATCCAGATGTTGCCTCAAAACAAAATATTCTTCCGGATTGTAATAACTCAAGGTTTCTGGATTTACCTTTTCCTCGTACCCGCATCCTGCAGTATCAATAAATTCAATGGGTTTAGTATTGGTTCCCGGTGCCATAGACAAGGTCCATTTAGAAACATATGCTGCTGCTTTCAGCTGATTATTATAGAACTCCTGATTGGAGAAGCCCATGATCAGCTCATGCATTCGATATTGCGTATTGAGTAGTTGAACCTTATCTAACCTTTGTACCGCTTTTTCCAAAAGTGTAACGGACAGACCTTGTTTGGCAGCTTCCATGCTTTTGACTGTTGGAGGCAACTGAAATGGATCTCCGGCAAGGATGACCTTTTCAGCTTTTGAAATGGCTATCCAGGTAGCAGGTTCCAAAGCTTGTGCCGCCTCGTCGATGACGACGGTTTGAAATTTCTTCTTTTCGATATATCGGTTCATGGTACTTACCAAAGTACAACATATCACATCCGCCTCAGATAATATCTTATCGATGACATAATCTTCCAGCATTTTTGCCTGACGAATTAATGATTTAGCTTCCTGAAAGGCATCTCTTTTTTCTTCACGTTCTCTGGCTCCATAGTTCCTGACAAATCGTTCTGCATTTCTAAACATATGCGCCGCTTCGATTTTCATTTTTTTTACCTCTCGCATCTCTGCTCTCTCATCCAAAATTCCTTCGATGGTATGTTGCAATAATTCATCGTCAACACGTGATATATTACCGATACGTACAACATTCAATCCTTCTTTTGCCAGTCTTTCTGTCAGTAAATCGGTTGCTGGATTAGAAGGCGCACAAACTAAAATAGGACTTTCTTTTTTGGATAATTGTTTGATTGCTTCTACGAGGGTAGTGGTTTTACCGGTGCCGGGAGGACCATGAACAATAGCAACATCTTTAGCAGCTAAGATTTTTTGTACCGCCTCGTTTTGAGATAGATTAAGATGCGGCATGTCAAAAGTATAATCCAATTTGTCGAAATAGGCTTCCTGGTGCCCTAGTAAAATTTCTCGAAGTTCGGCCAACCTGTTACCCTTGGCATCCATCACCTGTCTAAGCGCTTTTTCCATCTCAATAAAACTTCGCTCGTCAAAGGCCAACTGCACACCAATGCGACCTTTTGTAATCCAGGACGCCAAATCAGTGCCGTAAAAAATAATCTTCATTTTGTTTTTTTCAACAAAATGTACGACACCATATTCAATCAATTTGGATTCGTTTTGATGCTGTTCAGAAAAAACGCCCACGACTTGTCCAGCTCTGAATTTATGCGGTTGATCCAATAATTTATTTCTGGAAACGACTATGAATGGATGTTCTCCCAAACTCCAACCCGAGCTTTCCAGCTCCAGTGGAAACCAGCAAGCACCTTTTTTGATTCGCTCATTCAGCGACATTTGTTCTAAAAGCAATTGGTATTGACGAATTTCTTCCTCTTTTTCAATTTTCATAAGGTCCAAAACCTTCTTTAATTCTTCGATGCTTGTCATTGTTAATTGGCAGCTTGCTTGGTTTTATTCTCTGTAAAGATAAGCCGATACTGAGATTTAGATTTGTTTTTAACCAATCAATTTAAAAAAAGCATTTTAAGTTTCGAATAGACTAATATTTCTTTCACAAGCGACCCTACATTACAATCTTTTCTTTAGAATTTTTAAAGAACTTCTTATCTTGCAAAGATGTTGAGAAATTGTTTTCTTCCATCTTAGTTTTCAAGCGATTCTTATATATTTCCATATTTTCTATGGCCAAAATTGCAGCTTTTCGTCCGGCATTACCAGATTTAAGTGATATTGTTTCCTACAATGACTTTTTTGGAACGGCCAAAAGAAAATTTCCTATCTACCTGAATGACGGTTTTTATGTTCAGCAGGAAAAACCCTGTATATTTGTACAGAGGATCAGCAGAGCCGGAAGAAGTCATACTGGATTAGTTGCCTGTGCCCATATTCAGGACTATATCGACGGAAAAATAAAAAAACACGAACATACGCTCGCTGCTAAGGAAATGCAGATGACTGATCTTTTCAAAGAGAGAAATGGTGTCATAAAACCAGTCTTACTGACTTATCCGAATGTCTTGCAGATAGATGCGCTAATCAACAGAATAACGGTTTCTATCCCACATAGTTTTGTGATCCCATTTGAAGATGAATTACATACTTTCTGGCAAATTAGCGATTCTAATCAGATTGAAAATATCAAAACGCTATTCCAAAAACACGTGAAGGCTACCTACATTTGTGATGGTCACCACAGAACGGTCACAGCAGAGAAACTTTTCGAAGCTTATGGAGATAGCAATGATCCTGATAATCCTTACAATTATCTTATGGCCGGGTATTTTCCAGCCAGTGAAATTGTGATCAACAACTTCAACAGAATCTTGACCTCCCTGAAAGGAATGAGTTCTGAAAAGTTTTTGACTGAATTAGGAAATGTTTTTCAAATTGAAGAGGAACATGTCGCTTTCAGACCGGCAGATCTTCATCAGTTTGGACTCTACCTCGATCAAAAATGGTACAGATTAACCTTGAAAAAAGAACTTTTGCCGAATCCGGAAAACACCCCGGTTG
>JBILRD010000325.1:0-3350 GCA_044372845.1 Saprospira sp.
TCTTCTCAGGTCAGTCATTTGATTGGTATGCTGTTCCTGTTGAAGTTCATACAATCTTGCATATAATTTCTGAAGGGCTATTTCTCTGTTTTTATGCTGAGAACGACCTTCCTGACACTCGACAATCACTCCTGAAGGTTTGTGTGTAACACGTACAGCCGATTCAGTCTTGTTAACGTGCTGTCCACCCGCACCACTTGCTCTAAAGGTATCCCACTCCAAATCAGCCGGATTGATATGCACATCCTCCTGCTCCAAAATGGGCATTACGGCTACTGTTGCTGCTGAAGTATGAACACGTCCCTGTGACTCGGTCTTTGGAATTCGTTGAACGCGATGGGTACCGGATTCATATTTCATTCTGCCAAAAACGTTTTCACCGCTAACTTGTAAAAATATCTTGGAGTAGCCTCCTGATTCACTTTCCGTCTCCGAAACAATTTCCCTTTTCCAGCCCATTTTATCAATGTATCTTTCATACATTCGAAACAAGTCACCGGCAAAAATAGCAGCCTCATCGCCCCCTGTTCCCGAACGAATCTCCAGAATAGCATTTTTCTCATCTTCCGGATCCTTAGGTATCAATAATTGTTTGATATCCTCCTCCAAAGGCTCTCTGGAATCGATCAGAACTCCGAGCTCTTCTTTTGCCATTTCTCTGAGGTCAGCATCATCTGAACTGCTCAAAATTTCTCTGCACTCTTCAATACCCTCAAGGATTTTTTTGTAATCATCATGGGCCTTGGCGATGGGTTCCAAGTTTTTATATTCTTTGTTGGTTTTCATATACTTGTCCATATCTCCCGTGATAGAGGGGTCAGACAACTGTTCTTCCAAGTATTGAAACTTGTCTTTTATCGCTGCTAATTTTTCCAGTAAGTTATTCATAGTCTATTTGGTTTGGCAAAAATAATGCCCCTGATAATTTTTATTAAAATATTATCTCCGTTATGAGATACGCTTCAAAACAGTTTTTATGAGCTTTGCTAATTTAGGCTCTGCCTCATTGACAACTCTTAAAACATCCTCAAGTGTTGTTTCCTGAATCTCTTCAATCGGATAACATTTATTGGAAACTACCGTAGAAACCAAAACCGGTAATTCCATATGTCTTGCCACAATCACTTCGGGAACTGTAGACATTCCGATAACATCAGCGCCAATAATGTGAGCAAATCGATATTCAGCCGGAGTTTCCAGATTCGGACCCTGCAAAGCAAGATAAACACCAGATTTAACATCAATTGAAAGTTCCTTTCCAATATTGATTACCTCAGCGTTCATTGCTTGATCATACGCATCTTTCATATCTGGAAAACGAACTCCGAATCTTGAATCATTAAATCCTCTCAATGGATTTTCAGGCTGAAGATTGATATGGTCCTTAATCAATACAATATCCCCGGCATTCATATCAGCATTGACAGAGCCGACAGCACTTGAAATGAATAATCTCTCAATTCCGAGCATTTTCATCACTCTTATTGGAAAAGTGACTTGCTTGGCAGAATATCCCTCATAATAGTGGAAACGACCAGACATGGCAACCACAGGTATACCTTCCAGAAACCCTAAAATCAATTTTCCAGCATGCCCTTCAACCGTAGAAACTGGAAAATTAGGAATATCCTGATATGGAATCTCAGCATGAACTAAAATTTCTTCAGCCAGTTTTCCCAATCCTGTTCCTAGCACCAACCCAAAACGAGGTTTAAAATGCTCAGATCTGTTATTTATATAATTTTTGGCCTCTTCAGCGAGGTCAAATTGATTTTTATCTAAGTTTGAAGAATCCATCTCTGCTTCCTGTTTTTATAACGACTGCAAAGTTAGCTAAATTTGCTTTCTTTCAAATGATTGAATTTATATTTGTAACTTTACAGCTAATAAAACCTAAACGCAGATGATTAAATCCATCAATAAAAAACTAATTCTATTTACCAGCATTTCAATTTTAGCAGTTGGCATCTCATATTCTTTGATTTACAGTAAAGGAGGAAAAGGCGCTACAAATTCCTTTTTAGGCCTCATCAAAAAATCTAATCTACCAGATCCTTTGAAAATCAACTTTAAAGGTGAGGACGGAAAAGACTATGACATAGAGATTATCAACCAGACCTATCTGAGCAATGAGAAAAGAAATTATTATGGGGATGAACTACCTTCAAAGCTAGATATTATCTGGCAATTGGAATTAGGTGGTGGACCTACACAGGTAGGTGCTACAAAAAAACACTGGAGTGGTGCCGGCTGGACCGGACAGCCATTGATGGTGAAAGAAAATGGCAGAAAATATATCATTCAGGGAGCTTTTGATCATAGACTCAAAAAGATTGATGCTGAGACAGGAGAGGTGATTTGGCAATATCGATTTGATGACGTTGTAAAAGGTACCGGTTCCTTATGGATTAATCACAAAGCTGATTCCTTGAAAGACAGGATTGTAATCCTACAAGGATCCAGAGCTGGCGGTATGATGGGCAGCCCGATTGTGGACTGTTATCGTGGGGTCTCCTATTTTACAGGGGAAGAACTCTGGAGAATAAACAGTCCGCGTACAGCCTGTTACAGCAGAGATGTGGATGGATCAGCATTACTAATCAATGACACGGCCTATCTGCCTTTGGAAACAGGTATTTTTGCTGTTTTTAATCCGGACAGAAGAGCGGCTTCTATGCAAAATGGCTTGTTTCAACCTAAGTTTTATCGATTCAAAGATACTTTGTACCGACCTGAAGATGCCAGATTACATGGTGGAAATCTCGTTTGTGAGGCTTCCCCTGCCAAAATTGATGACCACATTTACCTGGCCTGCGGTTCGGGCAGAGTATGGGGTTATAATATGAGGGAACAGAAAATGGACTGGGAATATTTTATCGGTTCGGATATCGACGGCTCTCCGGTGGTGACAGACGACAAATGCCTTTTAATCTCTATCGAAAAACAATACATCCAGGGTCCTGGGGGAATTTTAAAAATCAATCCGGCAAAAAAACCTGAGGATGCAACAGTCTGGTACCTTCCAACCGGAAATATGAAATTTGTTACCTGGGAAGGCGGTGTAATTGGGACAGCAGGTACCAACGAGGCAAGTAAAAAGAAAAATCAACCGCACATCGGCGTAACAACTGCGATAGACGGATATACTTATGTTTTTGATTTGAATAAAATTGATACGACCAAAAAAGTAAAATTATTCGACGGCAAGACAGAGGTTTATGCCCCTAAGGTTTACTTCAAATACAAAACAGGACCATCTATCTCCACTCCAATTATCGTTGGAAACAGGATGGCGGTGCCTTGCTATGAAAAATTCTACCTCTTTGAATTTAACGATAACATGGAATTCA
>JBILRD010000163.1:0-5409 GCA_044372845.1 Saprospira sp.
GACTTTATGATGCTGACAAGATAAACCAGTTACAAATTACTGAATATAGATTGGATATTGACGGAAAATGGAAATTTTACAGAGATTTGCCTTTTAATGATCCAAATTCATCAGCAAAACATCCTTCGGTTTCTAAAGATAATACCACATTGATTTTTTCTTCAGACAGGGTAGGAGGTGAGGGTGGATCAGACTTGTACATGTCTCAAATGATTGATGGAGAATGGAGTCCGGCTGTTAACTTGGGTGAAAAAATAAATACAAATGGAAACGAAGCCTTTCCATATGCTTATCAAAATGATACTCTTTTCTTTGCTTCTGATGGTCATGGTGGCATGGGTGGCCTAGATATTTTTATATCCACTTTTGATGGAGAAGATTGGTCTCATCCAAAAAACTTGAAAGCACCTTTTAATTCTAATCATGATGATTTTTCTTTATTTAAAAACGAAGACAATATGTCGGGGTATTTTTCATCAAACAGAGGAGGAAAAGATCAGATTTATCACTGGTATTTTACAGAACCAACATTTACACTTGTGGGTAAGGTTGTCGATGTAGATAAAAAACCATCTGAAAACACTACTATAGTTTTAAAAGAGAATGAAATCGTAATTGATTCAATACAATCAAATAATGTGGGCGATTTTTCAATGCCATTGGATTGGCAAAAAGAATATGAAATTTATGGGCACAACAAAACCCTTTTGACAGATACTGCGAATGCTTCTACTGTCGGAAGAATTAAATCAGATTCCATAATGGTACGATTAGAATTGGAAGCCCCAGAATTTTTGGTAAAAGGAATCGTGATCGATAAAAAATCAAAAGAAAGATTATCTGGAGTAAAAGTTGAACTATTGAGTATGGGGGATAAAATTGAAAACGAAATGCTTTCAGGTACTAAAGGTGAATTTATGTTCAAATTGGATAGAAATAAAGCTTACAATCTTTATGGATTCAAAAAGAAAAACTTCTCAAGAAAAATAAGTGTATCAACGGTAGATATTAAAGAATCAAAAACTTTTGAAGTTGTATTGGAACTGGAAGAAGCGAAACCAGATGTTCCAATCGTGCTTCAGAATATTTACTATGATTATAACAAGTGGGATATCAGAAAAGACGCTGAACCTGAACTCAATAATCTTTTTAAATTCATGAAAGACAATGATAAATTGAGAATAGAATTAGCTTCTCATACAGATTCAAGGGGAACGCAAGAGTACAATTATGGACTATCCAGAAAAAGAGCCGAATCTGCAGTAAACTACCTGATTGCGAAAGGAATTGCCGCCGATAGGTTTCAATTTATTGGTCATGGCGAAACAAAACTTATAAATGATTGTAAAGATGGTGTTGAATGTTCAGAAGAGAAACATCAGCAAAATCGTAGAACAGAATTTAAGTTAATTAAGTTGGACTAATAAAAAATGCCGAAGAGTGAAACATAACTCTTCGGCATTTTTTTATATATGTAGATAACTTATTTACCTTTCATGTTTTTTAGATTAGATTCTACCTCGTCAACTTTCTTCTTTTGAGTTTCTACTTCCCCTTTTTTCTTGCCTTGCTCATCTATTTTTTGTTTGATGTCTTCCTCTGCCTTTTTAATATTTTCCTCCATTTTTTTAATGGTTTCCTTGTATTTTTCAATATCATTTTTCAGATTACTTTCATCTCTAACCAAATCCTTGAGATCTGATTCAAGTTTTCTAAGAGATTTTTCTTCCTCTTTCAATTCTTTTTCAAGCAGATCTGCTGATAATTTTTTTGTAAATTTTTCAAGTAGTTTTACAGCAACATCATACTGTTTAGGGAAATCTTTTTTGGATACGTAGGTGACACCCAAATTAAACCAAATACTCATTTCAGATCCTTTTTCACCTTTATTTTCAATTCTGGCAATAATATCAACAGAGTTTTCACTCATATCTTTTATAGTTGCATCATCGGTGATAAATTCCTTAGTCTTGTTTTCGTAATCAGTCTTACCTTTATAATCTTTGATAAAAGATTTCCAGGCATCTTTAACTTCATCTGAGGATGTAGCCGGAAAATTCATCACAAAACATGGAAAACTGCCTTTGGAATTAGCCCTTACTTCATCGTTGATATCAGCTTTTACTTGTGCAAATGTATACTGGACAGATAAAACAAGAACAAAAAGAATTGATAAAAAATTTCTCATAGATAGTTGTTTTAATTTTAAACTAATGTAGTTGTAAATATCGAATTTTTTAATCAATAGTTACAATCTTTTTATTATTGTATTCTTTGTTTCAAGGACCATGCCATTTATATTTTTGATATGAATACTAATAAGTACCGTTGATAAATGTTTTTCTTTAAATGCTTTATTTATATTTGTGCATCAAAAATTTTATTAAATGGGCAGATATACATTCAAGCTAATTTTATTGTTTTTTTATCTATTCTCAACAGATTGTCTCACTCAACCATTGAGTAGTGTAGGAGCATGGGAATCTTTTATATCTTATAATAATTCCAAATCAATTGCTGCGTCTTACAATAAACTTTTTTGCGCTAATGAACTTAGTATATCAACTGTATATCTCGAGGATAACTCTATCTCTATATACAATAAAATTAACGGACTGAATGACATGGGTATAAGTTCAATCTCTTATTCCAAAGAATATTCAGTTTTGATAATTGCTTACACCAACGGGAATCTTGATTTGTTATACGACTCGGGTAAAATTGTAAACAGACCCGCCATCAAACAAAATACTTTAATTACAGGAGACAAGTCGGTAAAACATATTTTTTGCGACAGTAATAATATTTATTTGTCTACAGATTTTGGACTGGTTAACTTTGATTTAGATATTGAAGAATTTGGTTTTACTACCTTTACTCCAAATGTCAAAGTAAATTCATGTGGAAGATTTGATAACTTTTTGTTCATGTCAACGGATAATGGAATTTACCAGGCAAATTTAAATTCTAATTTATTAGATTTTAATAATTGGTCAAAGGTTGGCTTGACGGGTGGAATTCAAACCAATAATTACAGCTCCAATTCAATGACATCATTAAATGATACTTTGTATGCAGATGTAAATGATACGCTCATGAGGTTCGATGGGAGTTCCTGGAGCCATATAACTACTTTTTACTATGAAAATGGTACATCATTGCCATACTGCTATACTGGTTTTAGGAATTTAAAGATGAGACCAAACTTCAATAGCTCAAATATCAGTATTTCAACTGGTTTAAACTTTTGTTTTGTATTGGATGGTCTTCATAGACTATACAAATTTTACTACGACCCTGTTATCTCAGGAAATGTTAATGATGCTATTATCGATAGAAATAACAGCCTTTGGACTGCCAATCAAACTGGGTTAAATAAAATAAATTCTAACGGTGGAGCTGAATTATTTGCATTGTCTGGACCTTCTTCCAATAAAATTTCAGACATGGCAGTTGATAACAGGGGTACTCTATGGTGCGCCGGAGCAATAAGAAGTTTACTAGGACCAGTTTTTGACATAACTGGAGCGTATAAATACGGTGAACGTTTTTGGACAAATTTTAACGAAAAAACAAACCCCATATTTAGCAATGTTTTTGACATTAATTCTGTAGCAGTAAATCCCAAAAACAGAGAGGTATATTTTGGATCACTAATGAGTGGTTTGATAAAAATTGGAAATAATGATTCAATAACAGTCATTGACAAAAACACCCCGGGTACTACTTTGGAATATGCTATAGGTAACCCTGGAGTTACGAGAGTGGCAGGATTAGCATTCGACGAAGAGGAAAATTTGTGGATGACAAATAATATAACTATCAATCCCATCGTCCTTTTAAAGAAAAATGGAACTTGGAGAAGCTTTCCTTTTAATTACAATGAGTTATCTTATATGACCATCGACAGATATGGCTACAAATGGATAATGAGAAGGGATGGACAGATAACGGTTTATGATAGTGGGGATGATATTGATTTAGCCAGTGATGACAGGTTTGTCACACTTAATAGTTCAAACAGTAATCTTGGAGGTGTTGTTACCGCAATAGCTGCAGATAAAAATGGTTCAATCTGGGTTGGCACATCCAATGGTTTAACAATTTATAATTGTAATGTATTCGAATCCAATTGTCCTGGGCTTAGACCAGTAATAAATCCCGATAATTTCAACGGAAGGTTATTAGAAGCTGAAAATATTAAAACAATAGCAGTGGATGGTGCCAATAGAAAATGGATAGGTACCGCTAATGGAGTTTTTCTAATTGACCCTGAAACCTACGAGCAGATTTTATTTTTCAATGAAGAAAATAGCCCTCTTTTTAGTAATCAAATAATCAAAATAGCTGTAGATGGATTTTACGGGATGGTCTATTTTGCTACGGATAAAGGGCTTCAGGGGTATAGAGCAGAAGCTACTGATGGTAAATCTTTTATGAACAAAAATGAAGTGTACGTTTATCCAAATCCAGTCAGACCCGATTATGATGGGCCCCTCTCTATTAAGAATCTTGCAGAAGATGTTAATGTTAAAATTACTGATATCAGCGGAAATTTAGTTTTTGAGCAAACATCATATGGAGGACAAGCTGTATGGAATTGTAACGATTATCTTGGAAGGCCTGTATCTTCTGGTGTGTACTTGGTTTTTGTAGTTAATGATGATGGCAGTCAAAAACTGGTTACAAAATTTGTATTGATAAGATAATTATATAAATTTTTAAACTGTAATAATTCGCTTTAATTAAAAATTACTTAACTTGTCATCCGATTTGCTTCTACAATATTCTTACTAATCTCATGTTGGTAAAACTCATTAAAAAATACTACGGTTTAATACCACTGCCACTTCGAAATAAATTTGTAGTGATAAGTATTATCTTCCTAGTTTGGATGCTTTTTTTTGATAAACACAGTTTTTATAATCAGGTAAAATTGCAATCAACTTTGGAGCAGTTAAACTCTAAACTTTCCTACTATAAAGACGAAATTAAGGTTGATTCTAAAAAAAGTATTGAAATAAGTTCTGATGAGAAAAATTTAGAAAAATTTGCAAGAGAAGAACATCTGATGAAAAGAGCTGACGAAGAAATTTTTATTGTAGTAACTAAAGAAAAGTAATCAAGTTATTTAATCATAAACAATCTAATATTTAAATTCATGTCTGTTTTAGTTAATAAACATTCCAGAGTAATTGTTCAGGGTTTTACAGGAAAAGAAGGTTCTTTCCACGGTCAGCAAATGATTGAATACGGAACTAATGTAGTTGGTGGAATTACTCCGGGCAAAGGAGGTACTTTCCATTTAGAACGTCCTGTTTTTGATACTGTACACAATGCTGTTAGAGATGAGGGAGCAAATGTTTCCATTATTTTTGTTCCACCAGCTTTTGGTGCTGACGCTATTAT
>JBILRD010000164.1:0-5399 GCA_044372845.1 Saprospira sp.
ACAATAAAAAATATATTGAAAATGATTTTTCAGCTTCCGAGTTGAGAAATATTGCAGCTGCAGGTTTTAATTATGAGATCTTGATTGATGATGTCTCTTTTTATTACGAACATCAAAATGATGCTGACGTAAAATCTGTTCAAAGTGCTGTGGTTTGCAATGGCGCCGGGTCTTCAACCGTACCAGTTTACAATGTCCCTTCCAATTTTCAGTTAGGTTCAATGGGGGGCTATTTTACTTACCAGCAAATGTTGAACACATTGGATAGTATGAGAGCTAAGTTCCCAAACTTAATTTCTGCCAGACAAGTCATCAATCCATCTGTTCTCACCCATGAAGGTAGACCTATCTATTGGTTACGAATTTCTGACAATCCTGATACTGACGAAGCGGAACCGGAAGCTTTTTACAATGCGCTGCACCATTCCCGCGAACCAATGGGTTTATCTCAGCTGATTTATTTTATGTGGTATATTTTAGAAAACTATGATAACGATTCCAATATTCAACATCTTATCAATAATTCTGAATTATACTTTGTACCATGTATCAATCCAGATGGTTATGTTTACAACCAAACAACCAATCCTAACGGGGGAGGCATGTGGAGAAAAAACAGAAGAAATAATGGGGGGTCTTTTGGAGTAGATTTGAATAGAAATTATGGTTATAATTTTGCTTTTGATAATACTGGTTCATCGGGAACTGCTTCATCTGATACATACAGGGGACCATCAGGTTTTTCAGAGCCAGAAACCAGAAATGTCAGAGATTTTTCAAATGCACACGATTTCCTTCTCTGTTTAAATTACCACAGTTATGGAAATCTTTTAGTCTATCCTTGGGCCTATAACGGATTAGAAACTTCAGATTCAATCTATTACAGAGCAACTGCAGATTTAATGACACTTTACAATAATTATACTACTGGAACAGGAACTACCACAGTTGGATACAACTCAAATGGTGATGCCGATGACTGGCAACATGGAGAGCAGACAACGAAAGCAAAAACCTTGAGTTTAACTCCAGAAGTAGGTGAAAATAGTGGTGGGTTCTGGCCCGCTTCTTCTCAAATAACCAGACTATGTCAATCTACCATGTGGCAAAACCTTAGCCATGCTTATCTTTTGTTAAATTTTGGCTTGGTAAAGGACAATAGTCCTTCCTTGTTTACTCAAATGAATAATTTTGAAAAATTTCAATTGACCAGGTATGGTTTTACCAATGGTTCTTTAACAGTAGGAATAACGCCCTTAACCAGCAATATTGCCTCTGTTGGTACGCCAAAATCATTTAATTTAAATCAAAATCAGTCAGCACTCGATTCTATTAGTATAGTACTCAACAGTAGTATTCAAAGTGGTGATCAAGTGCAATTTTTATTATATGTCGATAATAATGCCGGTTTAGTATTTCAGGATACTATCACCAAAACTTACGGAGCCTCTAATCCTGGTTTTACTGATCCTGGAAATACTCTAGCCAACTGGACAAATTCCGGTGCTAGCGGAAACTGGAGAGTAACAACAAGTAGCTTTTATTCTGCGCCCTCTTCCATCACTGATTCGGATGCTGCTACTTATCCTAACAACGCTGTTTCAAATTTAACTTTAAATACAACGATAGATCTCTCTAATGCTACGGATGCCTCTTTGAGCTTTTGGGCAAAATGGGATTTGGAAAATGACTATGATTATGTTCAGGTATTGGCAGCCGGTAATAACGGAGTTTACACTCCTCTATGTGGAGTATATACCAATCAGGGAACTGCTGATCAACAACTTAATGAACCATTATTTGATGGCACTCAAAGTACTTGGGTACAAGAAAATATGCCATTGAATGATTTCTTGGGACAATCGGCTGTAAGAATCAGATTTGAGTTAAGATCTGACCAAAGCCTTAGGGCAGACGGTTATTATTTTGATGAAATGGTTGTCAATGTTTTAGAAAATCTGCCAAGTTCTAATATCCAGCAAAGAAAATATTATTCTTTATTAGGACAAAATATTCCAAATCCTGCCAGTCAAATGGTTTTTATACCTTTTGAAAATCTGTCATCTTATGGATCAGATCAATTGACCCTTCGTGTAACTGATGCACTGGGAAGAATTATGGTCAACATGCCTGTTAAATCTTCAGATAATGGTGTTCAATTGGAAATCGGACAATGGGCCTCAGGTACTTATTTTTATCAGCTAATTGGCAACAAAGGGAACTCTGAAACGCTTCAAATGTTAATTAGCAAGTAGTTTAATTTTTAATGAATTATTTAACCATAGAAAATATCTCCAAATCATTTGGAGACAGGCTTTTATTCAAAGATGTTACCATCTATGTCAATCAAGGTGATAAGGTTGCCCTGGTTGCCAAAAACGGAACTGGTAAGACATCTTTATTACACATTATCGCTGCGATGGAAAGTCCAGATAATGGTAAGGTCTGGTTACATCCACATATCAAAACTGTTTTTCTTTCACAGGAACCCGATTTGAGTGATCATCTTTCAGTTTTTGAAGAAGTCTATAATTCAACTAACCCAATTGTCAAGGCAATATCAAATTATGAATATTGTCTCTTAAATGGTTCTGAAAAAATTCAGGATGCCATCATGGAATTAGATAGATTGCAAGGATGGAATTATGAAGCGAAAGTCAAGCAAATTTTATCAGTTTTAGAGGTTGATTATTTAGATCAAAAGATTAAATCTCTTTCAGGCGGTCAAAAGAAAAGAGTAGCCCTGGCAAAAGTATTGATTGATGAGCCCGATTTTTTGATTTTGGATGAGCCTACGAATCATTTGGATTTGGAGATGATTGAATGGCTTCAGGATTATCTTTCAAGGTCTAAAATTACCTTGTTAACAGTCACACATGACAGGTATTTTCTAGATGCCATCTGCAATCAAATTCTTGAATTAGAGCATCAGCAAATTTATAAATACCAAGGCTCTTATTCTCAGTATGTAGAGAAGAAAGCTGAGAGAGAAGCCAACCTGGCCGTGGTTTATGATAAAACCAAACAGCTGTTTAAAAAAGAGCTGGAATGGATGAGAAGACAGCCACAAGCCAGAGGAACAAAGGCTAAATCCCGAATTGATGAGTTTTATGATATTGAGGAAAAACTTAAAGTAAAACCTGAAGATGATAGTTTGTTTCTTGATATACAAATGAGTCGATTGGGTTCTAAAATTCTGGAACTTCACAATGTTTCTAAAACATTCAATTCTAAGCTACTTTTTAAGAATTTAGAGTACAAATTTACGGCCAGAGATCGCGTTGGGGTTATCGGGAGAAATGGAAGCGGAAAATCAACCTTGCTGGATGTTATTACCAAACATTTGGAGCCTGACAGTGGTAAAGTAGTGCATGGTGATACACTCAAGATTGCTTACTATACTCAGAAAGGGATGAAACTGAAAGAGGATAAAAAAGCGATTGATGTAGTCAAAGATATAGCTGAGTATATTCCAATGAATGGAGGCAAAAAACTGGCTGCCTCTCAATTGATGGAACGATTCCTTTTTGATGGACCAAGACAGCAAACCTTTGTATCCAAATTGAGTGGTGGTGAAAAAAGAAGGTTATATCTGCTGACCTTGTTGATCGCCAATCCGAACTTTTTGATTTTGGATGAGCCGACCAATGATTTGGATATTATGACCCTTCAGGTTCTGGAGGAGTTTTTACAGCATTTCCCCGGTGTTGTTTTATTAGTTTCACATGACCGCTATTTTATGGATAAGATAGTAGACCATGTATTTGTTTTGGGAGAGGGGTCTGATATTAGAGATTTTCCTGGAAATTATACAGATTATAAAATCTTCAAGGAAGAAAATTTACAACAAAAAGGTTCTAAAGTTCAATCAACTTCGAACCAAACAGAATTAAAACCTTCCGCTCAAAGTCAGGAGGACAGAAAGGAATTGAAAAAGCTGGAGAAGCAAATCCAAAAATTAGAAGAGGATAAGAAAAAAATTACGGAGCAATTCAATGATGGAAGTTTAGCTTCTGAAAAGATCATGGAACTTTCTCAAACCTTAAAAAAAATACAGGCGGAACTGGATGAGAGGGAGATGCTGTGGTTGGAATTATCGGAATAAAAAAGGCCAAGTAATTAAACTTGACCTTTGCTGTAATCTGTTCTTAAAAGTCTATTTTCTGAAATGTATGCTTTTTGTGGCCTTTTCTGTGCACTCATGATTCTCGCAGGCAGTAGCTTCTAAGTGAAACTCTGTTCCAGCTGGATAAGAGGATAAATCCACTGTTTGATTTAACTCATAGTTTTTAACATGTTGATGGATTTCCAGAGGATTGAATGGAGCAATAGAATCACCCGTTGTTTCATTGATCAGAATCACTTCAATATCATGTAAATCTTCTTCAGACGAAAATTTAATGTTGATATTAGTGCTGGCAGGATTGCTTAATGTAGCATTATCTGTTGGTGATAAGATTTCAATATCTACATGAGCATGTTTATGGTCCTTTTTACAGGAAAATGCAATTAACCCAAAAGTGATTAGAGCGGCAAGGATAAATAATGATTTTTTCATAGTATTGAAAGTTTTAAATGCAACAATGTTACAAAAATAAAACTATTTACATTAAATGCAACATTGTTGCAATTAATTATTTTAAAAAAACTATATCTAAACTTAAAGCTTTGTAAATAATCTGCCTTTATGGTCAAGTGTAAATATATAAGTTCCTGATTTTAAACCCTCTGTTGAGATAATATTTCTGTTTTCTCTTAAAGAACCACTTTGTATCAATTGGCCATTGATGTTTAATATCTGATAGTTTTTTCCTGTCAGATGCTCACTTAGGACAATAGTTATCTGATCTTTAGAATTATGTAAATCATATTCAAAATGATCTATGTTCAGATTTGTATGGCTTGGTACTGGGTTTAGATAATTGCCAAGATAATTTGTTAGATCTAATTGATGTATTTTTTGGTCAACCGTTAAAAAAGATTGAACTAATTTTTCATTGGAGAGATAATAATTTAATCCATCTTCCGTACATATACCTTCGATTTGATGAAAGGCCAGATTGATATTTATTTTTCTTTTGTTTCCTCCAAAAAAATCATCTCCATTGAAATCATACAAGAGATAAATAAAGGGCTGAAGAAGGGAAGAGTATCCAGATAAAACAATCAGATGCTTATTTTCAAGATAAGTCGCAGCAGTAATCAACCCTTGAACATTTAAATTGGATTGATAATTTGCGCTATAGTTTCCAGGTGTTTTTGGAAGAGAAAACAAACTGCTTCTGTTGCTTACCCATTCCTTCGTAAAAAGATAAATGCTGTCTGTACTAACAATAAAAGCTTCGCAATCAAAATTGGTATTATTTCCACCAGTACCACTAAAATCTGTTTGAGTCGAA